>JABGRF010000198.1:8456-16157 GCA_018648405.1 Candidatus Scalindua sp. | reverse complement strand
CACGCCCGGAACCACTAGTCGTGCTAAAATTTAACCTGGCAAAATTCCTCGTAATCTATCAGCTCTTTAATAGTAGGATTCTCTCCACACATTGGACATGCGGGATTACGCTGTATTTTAAGCTTCTTGAAGTCCATGTTCAATGAATCATATAGAAGGAGTTTACCATTTAGAAGTTCCCCTTTTTCGAGCCGCAGCTTAATAACCTCAGTTGCCTGGACGACTCCAATAATGCCGGCAATTATACCAAGTACTCCAGCTTCTTGACAGGAAGGTACTAAGTCCGGTGGTGGTGGTGACTCATAGAGACAGCGATAGCAAGGACCTTGCCCCGGCAGAATTGTAGTTGCCTGACCATCAAACCTGAAGATAGAACCATGTGATAAAGGTTTACCAAGCATAACACAGGCATCATTTACAAGATATCTGGTAGGAAAGTTATCCGAACCATCAAGGATTACGTCATAATCCTTGATGATATCAATGATGTTCTCTGAGTTAAGCCGTTCTGTGTAAGGTACTACTTCAATATCTGGATTTAAAGCCTCAAGTGTCTCTTTTGCTGACTGTACCTTTGGGCGTCCGACATCCTTGGTTGAGTGTAATATTTGTCGTTGTAAATTTGAAAAATCAACATCATCATTGTCTGAAATGCCTATCTTGCCAATTCCTGCTGCAGCGAGATAAAATGCGGCCGGAGAGCCAAGCCCCCCTGCACCTACCAGAAACACCTTCGACTCCAGTAACTTCTTCTGCCCCTTTCCTCCAACCTCAGGCAAGATTATGTGCCTTGAATACCTGTCTATTTGTTCATCAGTAAATTCTGACATTCTCTATATCCTTCTCTTTCCTATTAATATTTGTCAATCTGTTTGATTTGCTAAATCGACGAAAATAAGGCTTTTGTTCTTATTTCATAATGTACACCACTGAACAGCAGTATACATTAACTCTAAATACCATTATCTTCAATTATGATATTATTATTTTCTAAAATAGTACCAAGAACGGCGTCCAAATCACCTAAAGATATCTGGTAATCAACTAATGCGTTTGTGGCCCTTCCTTCTGAAACAGCAAGATTCTCCTGTGCGCGTATAACTTCCAGACTTGTTGATCGTCCAACCTTAAATTTTTTCTCCTCTGCCACAAGCCTCTCATGTGATAATTCCTTTGCTTTCTTTGATGCTTTAATTCTTTCTGCATTCGTCTTTATCTGGCGAACTGCCTTTCTGACTTCAACGACTATTTCCTGTCGTATCTTTCTGGTGTTGAAAACGGTTTGTCTCTCTTCAAGTTTAGCCTTTGAATAATTACTCCTTGCTTCACGATTACCTAAAGGGACTTCAAATGTGATTGTATAAAATTCACTTTGAAAGTCCTGAGAAAGTGCTCTGTCAATTGCATTTCCTTTGTTGCCAGCAAGGCCTTGATAGCGTATACCTGCTTCAAAATCAAGCTTAGGGAGTAGCTGGTTCTTTTGTTGCATTACCTTGATCCTGGCATTCTCAATATCTAACCCTTGTTCAAAAACTTCAGGTCTGTTTTCAAGTGCTGTTTCAATAGATTCCTGAAGTTGAATATTCTGAACTTGAAATGATGCTCTATCAAGCGGTATGATAGAAACATCTGATAACAGGGTATTGTCACTTAAATTCATGACTTGTTTGAGATCATCTTCTCTGTCCTTAATATCATTCTCTGCTACAAGTACCCCTTCTAATTGACTCGATACGCCCTCTTCTGCAACTAAAAGCTCAATAGGTGCTAAAGTTCCTACCTTTACCTGAATTTCATTCTTTTTGAGTAAATCCTTGGCTCTTTCTAATGATTTTCTTCTTACTCTTAATTCTTCTATAGATTTTACAAGCTCCCAATAAGCTTTCTGTGCAGTGTTAATCACCTCAATTGCAGTTTCTTTAAGTTCCAGAATAGACCGTTTTTTGTCATTTCTTGCTATATATATATCGCTTCTGTTGTAAAAAATTCCTGCATTTCTTAGAAGAGGTTGTGTTATTTTCGCTGTCACTTCTGACTCAGCTACAGGGTTATTTAAAGTAAATGCGGAAACCGGATCTACAAACTGTTGACTAACATCAAAATCCAGTGTAACTGTGGCTCCTGTTGCTATAAGGGTTTTCAACGAAGCATTTAAGGAGTTTGTATCTTGCCTGAAATCCGTTGCAGAACCTCCAACGCCAACTAATACTCCGCTGTTAGATGCTTCTTCGGAATCTTCAGACTCCCCAGTGACGCTCAGGAGTGGATCAAACTCTGACTTTGCAACTTTAATATCCTTCTCTTTTATAGTCGGATCCATTTTTGCAATTCTTATATCATAGTTACTGTTTAACGCGATGATTAGTGAGTCCTTCAGTGTCAGTTTCAAAAACTTCAAATCGTCCATGCTGAACTCTACATCAGGCTTCACATCTTCTGCATAATCATTAATTACCTCTGTTTCTTCTAAAGGAGCTATTCTTCCTACATCTCTGAGTGCTCCAATATAGGCGTTTTTAGCTTCCGTATTTATAATTGGATACATTGTTATAATTAAAGGAAAAAGTATCTTTAAAATATTTTTTATTCTTATAATCATTTCACATTTATCTGCCCATAATGAGGGCCATTGCCTCTGCTCTGGTAGCTGGATTTTTTCTGAAAATACCTCTAACCACTGATGTCTGAGCGCTACTTCCTGGTTTTTTTATTCCCCTCATCGCCATACATAGGTGTTCCGCTTCAATAACAACCATTACGCCTTTTGGGCTGAGCGCCTTCATAATAGATTCCGCTATTGCCGTAGTGAGTCGCTCCTGAACCTGTGGTTTTTTTGATTCGATTTCTACAACTCTTGCAAGCTTACTTAAACCGGTTACCCTTGGACCATTAGGAATATATGCGACGTGTGCTTTTCCTATAAATGGTAACAGATGATGTTCACAGACTGAAAAGAAGGAGATATCCTTTAGCAAGACTATTTCATCGTGATCTTCAGATTTTAAAACTTTAATTACTTTTGAAGAGTCTACTCCAATACCAGAAAATATTTCTTCGCACATCTCCGCTACACGTTTAGGTGTATCTTTCAGGCCTCCCCGCTCGGGATCTTCTCCGATCCCTTCCAGGAATAATTTGACTGCCTTAGTTATCTTTTTTTTATCCATTGTACTTATTCATTTAAATATTATAAAAAACTTCGCTGTAATTTCATTGACTCTTCCTGTAAAGTATCAAGCTAATCCATGATTATTCAGTACTTTCTTAAGCTGTTCTTCATGTTTGTCACTCATTTTACTAAGAGGTAATCTCATCTCTCCATTGAGCCTTCCAAGTAATTTCATAGCTGTCTTTACAGGGATAGGGTTTGTCTCTATAAACATCGCTTTGCATAACGGAAAGAGGCTCCTATGCAGTTTCTGCGAATTCTTTATATCTCCTTTGGCAATGCTTGCTGTCAATTCTGAAACCTCTCGAGGAAGAATGTTTGCCAGTACGGAAACAACGCCTTTTCCCCCTATAGACATAATTGGAAGAGTCAGTGAATCATCTCCGGACAATACGGTTATGTCGCACAGGGTCAAGATCTGGCTTGCCTGATCGATGTCTCCAGTCGCTTCCTTAATCGCAACTATGTTATCAAACTCAGAAAGTCTGGCTACCGTTTCCGGGGAGATTGAGACGCCAGTCCTTGATGGAACATTATAAATGATTATAGGAATATCTACTTCCTCAAGTATTGCCTTATAGTGATCATAAAGGCCCTGCTGTGTCGGTTTATTATAATATGGAGTTATTAATAATGAGCCGTCAGCACCTGCCTCCTTTGCGTGCCTGGTCAGACTTATTGCTTCGCTGGTGTTATTCGAACCAGTTCCTGCTATAACGGGTATACGGCCATTAGCCGTCTCTATTACTTTACCTATGACCTCTCCATGTTCAGTGTGAGATAATGTAGGCGATTCTCCAGTAGTTCCACACGGTATTATGGCATTTGTGCCATTTTCTACATGGTAGTCTACGAGTTCTCCCAGCTTATCATAATCTACTGCTCCATCCTTAAATGGAGTAACCATGGCAACTATCGATCCAGTAAACATAAATCTAACTTCCTCCTTTTCTACTTACCGCTTTTTACTGTTATAGAGATTAATTTGGATAAGACTCAGAGACTTTGCTTTATCATATAATGTTTGTATATAAGATCCTTCATTTCCCTCACAGCAGCCTCGATTCCGACAAAGATGGCTCTGGAAACAATACTATGGCCGATATGTAGTTCTTCTATATCTAACTGCTCAACAACAGGGCCTGTATTTTTGTAAGTCAATCCATGTCCGGCATTTACTCGCAGACCTTGATTTTGTGCAATACCAACCGCTACATTTAATATTTTAAGTAATTCTGTACTCTGTTCCTCACTCTCTGCATTGGCGTAGCTTCCTGTATGCAGTTCGATTGATTGAGCTCCAACGTCACTGGATGCAATGATTTGATCTTTATCAGGATCTATAAAAAGGCTTACGTATATATCATTGTCTTTAAATCTCTTAATTAAGTCTGTAAGCATTTTTTTTTGTGTTGTTACTGACAGGCCCCCTTCTGTTGTAATCTCTTGTCTCTTTTCAGGTACAAGCGTTATTTGGGCAGGTTTTAGCTTCAGGGCGATATCAACTATTTCCTGAGATGTTGCCATTTCCAGGTTAAGTTTAGTAAAGACTGTTTCACGTAATAAATCAAGATCTCTATCCTGTATATGCCTTCTGTCCTCTCTGAGATGTATTGTTATAACATCAGCACCTCCCAGATCAGCAAGTCCGGCAGCAGTTACCGGATCTGGTTCATAGGTCATCCTGGCCTGTCTGATTGTGGCAACATGGTCTACATTAACGCCTAATTTAATCATAATTTTATCTGTTTAAAATTTTAAAAAACTTTTTCTTCTCTTTTATGTTTTCAACAATGTCTACATGAGACTCTGGTGGTTTCCCTTCTAATTCCATTCCCTCAGGTATGTTGAGGATGACTGGCTGGTTGTATGGTCCTGGTGGGCTCAGAGAACTGACATCTATATATGCCATTATATCGTTTGAGTTCAACATGTCCAATGCGAGCTTTGAACCCTTAAGGCTCAGACTAATAAATTCTTGTTTTAATGTTACCTTATAATCGTAACTGGCCGGTTGGAAAATATTCACCTTTACGTTGTCAAATATTTTTGTACCCATTTGTTCATTTACATGAAACCAAACGTTAATTTTCTCATCACATTTAACTGGTACAGAAATATATTTATCATCCTTCAGTATAGAAATAGTATTCTCAATATCTACTAACCAGGGAAATGTTCTGTTTTGTTCGCTTGTTAGTGCACCAATATTTATTACACTTGTACTAATCGTATCAGCCTCATTGAGAATATTTACAGGTCCTGTTACAAGAACTTCTCTAGGAAAGAAAAATTCACTATTAATTTCATATCCAAGGGCCGGTGTCCCTTTCTTCTGTATCTGTACTTTAATAAATTTTCTTTCTAATCTTCCCAATGTAACTTCTATTTCATTAGGGACTATAGATGTTAGCCTGATCGCTTGTGGAAAATTAAAGTTTCTCCTTGTTAGCCGTATCGTTCTTTTGTAGTTATCATCCTCTGTATTATCTATATCCGGTATGTCAAGTCTTGCCTCAATCTTATTGTCTGTGATCATATTAGTAATCTTGTCAATTACATTTTGTGGCCCGCTCAAACTAACGGTAACAATGTCACTGCTGGTTTCAAGTATTGTCAAGCCGGATGGCGCATTAATAGTTAATTGAAGATCCTCTTTAATGTCACCAGTATGTTTACTGGTAGCGTAGAACCAGAGTGCCATGGCCATTACAAGGGCCATACCCTTTGCTCTTAGGTTGCGAGAAAAAAGTCTTTTAATCACGGCTATCCACCCCGGTTTTCAGTAACGGTGTCTGTAGAGAATCCTTCTAGTTTCTTTCTTAATTGATCTGGTGTAATATCTTCGTCTAACACTCCTCCAACTGCTACAGATACCAGCCCTGTTTCTTCTGAAACAATTATTGATATTGCGTCGGTTTCCTCTGTGATACCGATACCAGCTCTGTGGCGTGTTCCGCAGGATTTTGATATATTTTCGTTCTCAGTCAATGGGAATAGACAGCCGGCAGCAGCGATTTTAAATTCTTGAACAACAACTGCACCATCATGTAGCGGTGTGCCTGGCCAGAAAATTGTACTAATAAGATTGCTTGAAATGTTTGAGTTGATCGTTACCCCTCTTTCAATATATACGCCTAGTCCATCCTCACGCTCAATGGTAATCAGGCCTCCAATCTTTTTTTCGGATAATGTTGATACTGCGTTTACAATCTCCATTGCAAAGTGTATCTCTGATTTTACAAACATTCTAAAAAAAGGACTGTGTCCCAATTTAATAAGCGAACGCCTGAATTCCGGCTGAAAAAGAATAATAATGGGAATAATTAAAACCGGTAAGAATTCTGTGATAAGCCAGTTAACGGTATATAATTCAAGCTTCTTTATAAAGAACAGTATTATTATAGTTACAATAACTAATGTAAAAGCTAAACCTCGAAGTATGCCGGCTCCGCGTGTCCCCTGCATTATTCTCAAGATCGTATATATAACAATAAATATTATAAATATTTCACCACATGACTTTATCAGCATCCATCCGTTACACCAGTAGGGATGAATAATGCTATGGAAATTCTCAAAAAATCCTAAAAAACTATCCATCAATCTTTTCCTTATTACTTATTCTGAATGTGCATCAAATAATGTGGCTAAGTAATGATTATTTATTTTAATTTAATACTTTAATGGATCTGTACATCTTAATAGCCTGAACTGCCTCTTCCACGTCATGTACTCTGACAATATCTGCGCCATTCGTTACCGCGATTATCAATGTAACCAATGTGCCGATAAGACGCGAATTATTCTCTTTAGTATTATCTTCTCCTGAGAGTTCAAGTACTTTATCGATAAATGATTTACGCGAAGTACCTATCATAATTGGCATGTTCAGACATTTGAGTTTGTCTAATTGCCTGAGGATCTCCGCATTGTGTTTAGGCCCCTTACCAAATCCTATTCCTGGGTCAATTATTATCTTATCACGTGATATCCCAGCATTAACAGAATATTCAATTCTTCTTTCAAGAAATGAGATAATTTCCGGAATTAGGTCACCATATATCGGATCTTTTGGAAAATCATGTGGACGACCTTTAATGTGCATGATAATTATTGGAGTGTTGTTTGTGGCGACAACGTTTGCCATTTCCTGATCAGACTGTAATCCACTAATATCATTAACGATTTGAGCGCCAGCCTTGATTGCCTTATCTGCAACTTCTGCCTTAAATGTATCAATGGATATTGGTATTTGTGTTTCTCTGCTTAATTCCTTAATTAATGGAACAACACGCTTTACTTCCTCATCGACAGAAACACTACTTGAATTAGGTCTGGTTGATTCACCCCCAACATCAATTATATCAACACCGTCTTCAACCATTTTTCTGGCACGATTTAAAGCATTTTCTATGTCGTAATATTTGCCTCCATCGTAAAAAGAATCTGGGGTTACATTCAAGATACCCATCACAAGCGTCTTTTTGCCTGTATCAAGATATCCTTTGTCGTGTCTTATAATCAAAAAA
>JABGRF010000198.1:0-8356 GCA_018648405.1 Candidatus Scalindua sp. | reverse complement strand
GATTTAGTTGTATATCCACATCCTGTGATCAAAGCAAGAAGAACCAGCACGCATGTAAATTGCATAAATGAAATTTTATTACTAAGAACAGACCGAGTTATTAATTGTTTTATTTTTTTCATATTATTTATCCTGTTATCTAATTGCCCCAACTTTTTTAAGCATTTTAATTTTATCTGCTGCCATAGCTGCCCATTCAGTATTCGGATAATTTGTTGTTACAGATTCAAAATAGATGAACCCCGCATCAGGTCTTTTTCGTCGCAAATAAAACATACCAGTCTCATATTCTCTCTCAGCAAGCTTAGTATCTATCTCGCTAATAATTTCATTTGTTGCTCCGACTAATGCACCTTGTGGGTTGTTCGCAAGATATACTTCGAACCCGTCACGTGACTTACTAAGCAGATCATAATTTCTCTCCTGTACGCGGATATTACTTAATTTGCAATAAGGAATTCTGAACTGAGCATACGGAACCCATTCACTATTCGGATAAGTTTCCATGACAGACATAAAACTGTCTTCTGCCTGATCAAATTGACGTAATTGGTAATAGCACTCTGCAATTTTAACTTGCGAATCTGCGGCAATAAAACCAAGAGGATTGCGCTCTATTATCCTTTCAAATACCTTGATAGCTCCATTTTCATCACGTTCCATCTGGGAGACCCCTACCTTAAACTCTTTGTCAAGGATTTCAGGTAATCTGCGGGTAGCAGGATCCTTTTCAATCATCTGCTCATATGCCCTGAATGAGTTCTTATAATCACCAACTAGAAAATATGTTTTAGCGATATTTAACTGTGACTCTTCGGCAAGTTCTGTTCCAGGGTTGTCCTTGATTATACTTTTAAAAATGCCTATGGCACTTATGTATTCCCTCTCAATCATCAATGTGACAGCATATTTATATCGCTGGTCAGTCGTATCTCTCGTTAGTTGATCAGGATCAACCCAGCTGGTTTCGCCGGTCCACACCCACCCCGCAAAAGAAGCTTTTGTACCAATAAAGAAGAAAATCAATAGAATGAAAAATGTAGACAATTGTTTTTTCATGTATATCTCCACATCTCAAGATTTTTATTTAGTATAAATGATAAATAGTATTTCAACTCTTTTCCAATTCGATCTTAATGTAAACAAATGTACTGATAGCCGTCTGGTATTTACTTTTTTTCTATTCTCCCGGCCACAACCATTGTAGAACAATCCTCCTTTCTAATGCACTGAAATTATCTGAGATTTGTTCAGCCGGAATTTACTATAGTAATAGCATATTCTTTACAGAAATCCATCCTCTACTGTCGGCATATTATAGCCCAGCGTCTTAAGGATACTTGATTCTTTGTCATGCATGATCCTGGCATCTTCTTTGTCTCCATCACGGTATCCCAACAGGTGTAATAACCCATGCACAACATATAATATTATCTCTGCTTCTACATCAATATTTTCTTTGAATGCGGTATCAACTGCTGTTTCTACTGAAACAACGATTTCGCCATTTAAAGTTCTCTTATTCTCATTTAGAGGAAAAGAGATAACGTCTGTTATCTCATCCAGGTCGAAATATCTCTTATTAAGTTTCTTGATTTCATCATTGTCAACAAAGGCGATGCTAAGCTTTGCACCATTGAACTTCTTGCCTAATACTTCTTTTGCTGCTCGCGTGACGATACTATTCTTTATTTTATAATGCTTTTGTAAGTTTGCTATTTCGACAATCACTTTGTTGATTATATATGTCTATTCGGTTTTATGATATTTTTTGAAAGAAGTAAAAATCTTATTCCGCATTTTTCCTATGTCGATAATAAATCTATTGAGGTTGACTATCATAAGCCTCAACAATATCACGAACAAGTCTATGCCTCACTATGTCCTTGCCGGTCAAGTAGACAAAGTCAACTCCCGGAACTCCTTTCAACTTTTCCTGAACATCTATCAGTCCTGATTTCACTCCGGCTGGTAAATCTACTTGAGTGATATCACCCGTAACCACAATTTTGGTTCTTATCCCAAATCGTGTCAGAAAAGTCTTCATTTGCTTAACAGTACAATTCTGCGCCTCATCGAGAATAATGAAGGAATCATTAAGCGTTCTACCTCTCATAAACGCCAGTGGCAATATTTCTATCAGATCATTTTCTATGTATTTCTTTACCTGCCCGATTTCAATCATGTCCGCCAATGCATCATATAACGGTCGCAAGTATGGATTTACCTTTGCCTGAATATCACCCGGTAAAAAACCGAGACGCTCTCCAGCCTCCACGGCAGGTCTCGCAAGAACGATCTTTTTCAGATAACCGCTCTTCATTGTGGAAAGTGCAAGAGAAACAGCCAAATATGTTTTTCCTGTTCCCGCAGGGCCAATACAAAAAATCAGATCGTTTTCTTTAATAGCCTTAATATATCCGGCCTGACCCTCAGTTTTCGGCCTTATTGTTTGTCCATCTGTAAAGACCTCTAATGCCGGGTCGGGGTGAATATCAGCCACCCCTCTGTCTATGTCAGCCATAATTATATCAATGTCATCTTCATCCAATCTTCCGGACGTTCTTATAATTTGCAATAAATTATTGACAACATCAGTTAGTTTCTTTACCTGATCAGCCTTGCCTTCATATTTTAAAAACCCATCTCTGGCAACAATCTTAACGCCAAAGGCATTCCTCATGGCTTTCAAATTCTTATCGTGATGACCAAATAAAAGGGATGCTTCGCTATCGGTTTTAAGATGAATTTTTTTCTCTATAATTGCGCTGTTCGCTGATACCACACTCATACTATAAGGTTGCTTCTCTTTCTCTCGCTTAATATTTTATTAGTGTTAAGAAAAAATATGCTACCGGTATGCTTATAAGCAATGAATCCAGTATGTCAAGGAGTCCGCCAAAGGCCGGTATAGCACTGCTTGAGTCCTTGACCGCCATATCTCTTTTTATTATAGATTCTATTAAATCTCCAATTATGCCCGATGCGCCAACCAATAGCCCAAATGGTACTATTAGATAGAACGGCATCACCTTCATTCCCGGTATGGCATTCAGGCCTACAGCAATCATCAAGCTGCAAAACAGGGCAAACGATGCACCTTCAATTGTTTTATTCGGACTGAAGGATGAGAACTTGTGCCGTCCAAACTTCCTGCCAAAAAGATATCCTCCGATGTCACCACCTTTGGTCAACAATAACACAATAAGTATTACATTCAGCCCGTCATGCATATGCCGAATCTGCATAATGAATGAAAGGAAGAAGCAAATATATATTATTCCGAAAACGGTAACAGAAACATTCTTGATCGTATCATCAATGCCTCTCTTGAGAGCCTGAACAAAGAATAACCAGAAGATGATAGGAAACAATATAAATGAAAATATTGGTTTTAACCCATCGTTATATATTGAGAACCAGAGCCCCAGAAAGACAATAATTCCTCCGATAATACCCGATAGCTTGAACGGTGCAAAGCCTTTCTTTTCTACTATATTATAAAATTCAAATAAACAGATTCCGCCGGCAAGCATGCCCAGAATACCAATGCCAATGTCTGTGTCAAAGGCATAGTCAATATAGATTATGCCGCAAAATGCGATCAGCATGGCTGTTCCAAGTATAATCCTCGTCTTTAGTGTGCTCATTCTATCAAACCGCCAAATCTTCTTTCTCTTTTTGCATAGTCACTTAAGGCCTCTTCCAGATGCTTTTTCTTAAAATCAGGCCAATATACAGGAGTAAACCATAGTTCAGCATAAGATACTTCCCACAGGAGGAAATTGCTTACCCGTTTCTCTCCGCCGGTTCTTATAAGTAAATCAGGGTCGCTCATACCTGCTGTATACATGTACTCCTTAAAAACATCATCATCAATGTCTTTGATTTTACGCTTTCCCTTTTTTACATCGGCAGCCAGCTTCTTAGTTGCATCTATTATCTCAGTTCTTCCGCCATAATTCAGAGCCAGGCACAATATCATGCCCTTATTATTTTTACTCTCTTTCATGCTGATAGAGAGCTCTTTTTTTACGTTATCAGGCAAGGCTTCTGTACGTCCGATTGTTTTGAGTATGATGTCATTCTCTTCTATTGTTTTTCTCTCCACAATTAAGAACTTTTTCAACATTCTCATCAGGAAGTTTACTTCAGTTTTAGACCGTTTCCAATTCTCATTTGAGAACGCATAGAGTGTCAACTGACCAATATTTTTCCTGGCACACTCAGTCGTTATCTCCCTTACAGAATTAACGCCCTCTTCGTGCCCCCTGACCCTCATAAAACCTCTTCGCCTTGCCCAACGTCCGTTTCCGTCCATTATAACGGCAATGTGATTCGGTAATTCGTTTTTCTTAGCCATTATTTAAATGCTGATAATCTGTGAGCGTTCCGGGCCGACAGAGACCATTTTTACCTTAACTCCAACAATATTCTCAATTCTTTTAATATAATCCTTAGCCTTCTCAGGCAGGCTTTCTGCGCTTCTCATGCCGGATGTATCTTCGTTCCAGCCCGGGACTTCTTCATAAACCGGCTCGCAATTATTTAAAACATCAATATCTGCAGGAAACGTTTTATACAGCTTTTCATTATACTTATATCCGGTACAGATTTTGATAGTATCCTGATCATCAAGAACATCCAGTTTGGTTACAATGAGCGAGTCTACACCACTAATTCGTACTGAATGCTGAATGGCTACCGCGTCAAACCACCCACACCGCCTTGGCCTTCCGGTAGTAGATCCAAACTCTCCTCCTTTTTTGCGAATATGCTCTCCATCCTCACCTTCAACTTCTGTAGGGAAAGGACCACTGCCAACTCTGGTTGTATACGCCTTGGTTATCCCGATGATATTGTTGATCTGTTTGGGGGAAACCCCGATACCCGAAGAGACTCCACCGGATGTAGTATTAGACGAAGTAGTAAAAGGGTAAGTTCCAAAGTCAACGTCCAATAATGCACCCTGTGCACCTTCAAATAGGATACTCTTATTGTCGCCTATGGCCCTGGCCATTAAGTCTACTGTGTCACACACAAACGGAGCTATCTTATCTGCATATCCGCAGTACTCTTCATAAATATCTTCCCAGGAAACAGGTTCATCGTCATACAGCTTTACGAAAGTCCTGTTCTTCTCTTCAACTGTCCTTTTGAGTTTATCTTTAAAACGTTCTTTATCTAATAATTCAGCGACTCGTATACCGTCTCGTGATATCTTATCTGTATAACATGGTCCGATACCACGTCCGGTAGTACCGATCATGGAATTGCCCTTTTGCTTTTCCTGCAGTAAATCCAATTTCTTATGATATGGAAAAACGACGTGTGCGCGGTCACTTACAAATAGATTACCCGTCACATTAATGTTTCTCTCTGCTAAGCCTTCAATCTCTTCAATAAACAGCTTTGGGTCGAAAACAATTCCATTCCCAATAACGCATTTCTTGTCTTGATGCAGGATTCCAGATGGAATTAGGTGAAATATAAACTTTTCATCACCAATAATTAGAGTGTGGCCCGCATTGCCACCACCTTGATACCTGGCAATAATATCATAATCCTTTGCTAAAATGTCTATGATCTTGCCTTTGCCTTCATCTCCCCATTGCAATCCAATAACACAGGTATTTGCCATAAATTACTCACTTCCCAATCAATAAAAAGTATATTCTACAAAAAAACAAACAATCAGCTCAAAAGACAGAAGCTGTTGATGAATATGAACTTGCAATTATAGATTTTTAGCATTAAATGTCAATAGAATAAGGACATGGCATGTTTCTGTGATTTGAACATTGATTGATTTCCGGCATATGATCAGCCGTATATTTGCCGAAAACAGATAAATGGGCATTTAAATCATATTAATCACATTTTAGGTATAAAATGAGCTAAAAAATGATTATTTAACTGGAGAGTGAAAATATGTGCTGAGAGAAAGCAGGACTGCTTTAAGATGGAAAATGGATTTACCTCTATATGGGAGATGGGAGCCCAAATTCGGTATATAGGCCTGAATGGCCAGATAAGAGGATCATTTAGCTAATAGGAACAAAACAGAATAGAAAGACTCGCTTCTATTAGCTAATTGTGCTTACAATCTGTACTTTGCACGCTATCACGCATCAACTACATTCTTAGATCGAGTATGCTGATTTACAGTAGAGTGTTATTTATTACGCATTACAAGGTCTACAAGTATGGTCGTCTCGAGGTAGTTAAAATCGATTGGCTTGGTTATATATTCATCTGCTCCAGCCTCAAGGGCTCCTTTACCAGTAGCCTCTTCTTTTACCGCAGTAACCATTATAATTCCGACGTCCTTGTCAAATTCCCTAATCCGTTTCAAGACTTCTGTCCCTTCCATTCCGGGCATTCTGATATCAAGGAGTATTGCGTCTGGCTTTTCATTCTTTGCTTTTTCTATAGCATCCTCTCCATCATTGGAGACAATAACCTCATAGTCTTTCAGCTCCAGAAATCTTTTGAGAAGTTTACACGCCTTTACCTCATCATCTACAACAAGTATCTTACTCAACAATTTCCTCCTTCTATTTGAATTTATGATTGACCATTGTTATGTGTTCTTAAAGAAACAAGAGGCAGGAAGACCGATTTTGTTTTCAATCTTCACGCTTATGTCTTAGGCTATTTATATACTATCCGAAATAGTCATCTCCCGTCTCTTTTTTAGATTTATTGCTTCTCATCTTCTTTCTTATTATCTTTTTTGACATAATATCAATAAAGATTCTCGATTCCAGAAATGAGACCTGAACGGGCTTTGATATATAATCATCCGCACCCATCCTGAAGGCTTCATCCGCTACGTCCTTGTCAATAATAGCGGTTAGCATTATAATGCCTACATTCTTGTCAAATTTCCTTACTTGTCTCAGGACTTCCATGCCATCAATACCTGGCATCTTTATGTCAAGCAGTATAAGAGTTGGCTCAAAAGACTTTACTTTTTCTAATGCATCTTCCCCGCTGTAGGAAACCATAACATTATATTTATTTTCATCCGCGTCTAAAATTCTTTTTAGAAGATTACACGCTTTTACTTCATCATCGACAATCAGTATTTTACTCAAAACCAGAACGTCCTTTTTTAATTATAGTCCTCTTGCAAAAAACACAGAGAAAAAACATTTAGACACAGATTAACACATATAAGATGCAGATAGAACAATAATTCACGAGAATACAAAGAAATACAATATACAAAACCTAGAACATTCAACTCCTGGCTCTTTGCTCATGACTACATAAAGCACTAGTTGTCGTCTCTACGAAACTTTATACTGCTCCTGTATAGAGTACACTTCGTCAAGATTGTCTATAAACAGGTCAATAAGTTGTGGCTCAAAGTGTACGCCACGACCTTCTTTCATGATGCTCAGAGCTTCCTTATTTGAAAATGCTTTTTTATACGGGCGCTCACTTGTCAGCGCATCGAATACATCAGCCACAGCAGCAATTCTACCCCAGAGTGGGATATCTTCCCCGGCATGTCCATGTGGATATCCGCTTCCATCCCATTTTTCCTGATGCGATAATGCAATTATTTCTCCATATTGTAATAGCTTAGAGGGTGAATCACGGAGAATATTTGCTCCAATAACTGTATGCTTTTTCATAATTTCCCACTCATCAGGTGTGTGTTTACCCGGTTTGAGAAGCACTTCATCAGGAGTTCCAATCTTTCCTATATCATGCATGGTACTGGTCAGGGTGAGAAGTTGTATTTCATCAGGTGGCAGGTTCAGTTTAGTGCCTAATATATTACAGTAACTGCTCATGCGTTTAATATGTTCCGCTGTGTCATTATCTTTATACTCAGCCGCAATTACCAGTCGGCGTAATGTATCTACATGAGCCTCATGTGTGTTTTTATGCGCGGTAATAGTCTCATCGAGAGACCTACGTAAATCGACCGTCCTCTCTGCAATTTTAACCTCAAGATCTGCCTGATAGCTCTTGATAGCATCCTGTGCATGTTTCATCTTCAGAAGTGATGCCGTTCGCACGTGTACCTCAGTCATATCAACCGGCTTAGAGATAAAGTCATTTGCCCCAAGCTCAACAGCACGAATCCTCTCTTCTCTTCCTGATAAAGCTGTTACCATGATAATTGGTACATCTCCATACACTTCCCCATGTCGTATATGCCGTACTACTTCAAGGCCGTCCATTCCGGGCATTTTAATGTCCAGGAGTATCAGATCCGGTTTCTCGCTCTTAACCATTTCCAGTGCCTCCTCTCCACAATTGGCAGTAATAATGTCGTGCCTCTTTGTTTCCAGGAAGCGCTTGAGAAGATTACACGCCTTAACTTCATCATCTACAA
>JABGRF010000379.1 GCA_018648405.1 Candidatus Scalindua sp. | reverse complement strand
GTCCGGCACTGAACATCCTTATCAAGTTGATGTCAATTGTTTCAGTTGTTTTTGCCGGTCTTATCGTAAAGTACTCTCCAAAGATCGGAGAGCTTTTACATATTATGATTAAATAGATGTTTTGCTTTTATTCACCGTAGAGTTGCAAAGGACGCAAAGTTTTTTTCTGATGGTATAATTATTATTACATTAGATTTTTATACTTTCTTTGCGCTCTTTGCGGCTCTGCGGTGATTTTTTTTATTATAATTTTTTTATAGGAATTTTCAATACATTGGATTCAAAAGAGATCGCAATTACATGTGCAAAAATTGCTGATGAGAAAAAAGCACAGGATATAGTTATACTTGATGTCGACAAAATTTCATCGATAACAGACTATTTCGTAATCTGTTCTGCAATTAATGAACGCCAGCTTCACGCCATCGCCGATGAAATAGATAAACAGATGAAGAAGATTTCAGTAAATAAATTCGGAATGGAAGGATACCGCGAGGGGAAATGGGTCCTTATCGACTACGGCGATTTCATAGTTCACATATTTGAGAAAGAGATACGAAACTATTATGATCTGGAACTGCTCTGGGGAGATGCCCCAAAAGTTACATGGCAAGAGGCTGATTCCTGACCATTCCAATTCACCTCGCATTTAATTATAATCCTTGACGCTATTACCCTTTTGGGTTATATGTTTTGTGATTACAGAAAAAATGTTATATAACATCGAAGAAACTGACAACCCGATTAGATTTGATTCTGGCTCTACGAAAGGCATTGTTTAGTATGAAAACTCCAACGCTTACTACCGTTTTAATTATTACCATAATCTCCCTTGCGCTGCTGATTCCCGGAGTCACTCTACCCATGCTTACTCTGACCGGAACGATTGATAAAAAAGAGATGACTGACACGGGAATAGACATTATTGTCGATTCCATAGTTGAAAAGTCGATGAAGAGAAGTAACGCGAAATCAGAAGAAGACGAAAGAGGCAAGGCCGAGCGGATGATAGGTATAATGACTGGAATGTTAGGGCTTAATGATCTCAAAGGAGAAGTTGAGGCCTACAAAGAGACAAGAAGTATAGCTGGTACCGTCAAGGAGCTTTTCCGGACCGGTAACGGCTTTGTCGGTTTTCTGGTAATGCTTTTCAGTGTAGTGATTCCAATTACAAAAATCCTGCTGATGTTGGTAGCTGCCTGTTTTCGTAACTCGATGAATAGCAGAAAAGCATTCCTGATAAGTAGTGTGATAAGTAAGTGGTCAATGGCTGACGTACTCGTAATAGCCATCATTGTTGCATTCATGGCAGCCAATGCCTCCAATATGGGAGGACTATTGGATATGGATGCACGGTTTGAATCTGGTTTCTACTTCTTCCTCGGTTACTGCACTTTTTCCATTCTATCCATGCAGGTAATCACAAGAAAGAATAAAAACCTTAATAGCTCGGAGTAATAAGAAGTAATTGTTAAATGTCGAATGACTACTGCCAGATAATGAATGACAGCTCGGTATCTGGCATTCTGTACCCAAGATCATCCCTGTGAAGCAGCATCTATTTTAGCACGCGCATCATTCAGGATGTCTGAATACGTTTCAAATTTTTTAGCAGCTTCTTTGTCTGTCCCTCTTACATCGTCAGCCCTTAATCGACAGACAGCGCCCAGGCTTGCAACCACTTCCGGTATATAATATTCGTCTACAAGAAATTCAAGTTTTTCCATGTCTGTATCATTCATTTTTCCACTCCTCATAAAAAAGTTAGAATTGTACTCTTGCCGAACTCTCTCTCAACAACCGTATTATACCACTTCAAGATTCAAAGAACCCTTACTTTATCAACTATTTGTTTACTCTTCTTTTTCAAATTGTTCTTTTATTGCACCACACTCTGGGCATACCCAATCATCAGGCAAATTTTCAAATCTTGTTCCGGGTTCTATTCCTGCATCCGGATCGCCCTGCTCAGGGTCATAAACATAACTGCATATTTTACACACATATCTTGTCACCTTTTTATCCCCTTATAAAAAACCAGTATATTGTTAGTACCTAAGTGCAACAAATAACAATTTATGATCTGAATTGCAACCTTTTTCAAGGTGGAGATGCACGTCAGTTTCAGCATCTTTGATTGTTTTAGGCCAAGCCTTTAATCACTTCGGTCTTTTGCGCTCTTAGCGGCTTCTTGTCCTCGGTGTCTTTTGTCCGGGAAGCGGAGAAAAGTATACAGGTGATACTGGGAGATTTGCTTTGAAAAACAGGTTAACAAATGATAGGCTACTTAAGAATAAACCATATCACTGTTCCAGCATTCTCTGTTTTTGCTGAAACCCGCATGCAGGCAGTACTCCTTGTATAGGCTATAAAAATTGACCTCAGAATAAACCCACAAGTATGAATAAGTTGTAGGATTTCTGAGATGTACAGAGTTATGAAAAAAGAGACAGATTATTCAGGTTTAAAGAGCGTATTGAAACATGTCTTAATGCCTTGTTTGTTGATGGTGTTATTTGGACAGGTTTCCTGTACTCCAAATCATCCATATCCGAAATCGGAAAGAGCTCAACCTATTTTTTATTCGGTTTATACTGAGCCACCCAAGCATCTGGATCCGGCGATCTCTTACTCTTCGGACGAATATGCGTTCCTGGAGCTGGTTTATGAGCCTCCTTTTCAGTATCACTTCTTAAAGCGACCTTATGAATTAGAACCGTTAACTGCGACGAATATCCCTGTTGCCGAGTATTATGATGTTGATGGTAGGAAATTGCCTATAGATGTAGACATGGAGCAGGTCAATAAAGTTGTCTATACAATAAAAATTAAAGAAGGAATTAAATATCAGAACCATCCCTGTTTTGTGAAAACAGAATGGCCTGAAGAGATATTAAATGATGTTGATCACATTACAGATTTTTCCGAAGTCGCTACCCGGGAACTGAAAGCAATTGATTACGTCAATCAGATTAAACGGCTGGCAGATTCCAGACTGCCATGTCCGATACTGCCAATCATGGCCAAATACATTGATGGTCTTAATACGTTCGCCGGTGCATTAACTAAAGATCTGGAAGCAGAGAGGAAGCGCAGAAGTGAGGAGCAGGGGGCAGCTTATAACAGGGAACAGGATGAAAGGGTGAATCCGATCCATCTGGATCTGAATGCTCAGCCTTTTCCCGGAGTTAAATTGATAGATGATTATACGTATCAGATTATTCTGAAAAGACCATATCCTCAGATTCTTTACTGGCTGGCGATGCCATTTTTTGCACCCATGCCTCAGGAGGCAATAGATTTCTTTGAGCAGGGAATTCTTCGTGATAAGGGGATTACGATTGATCGTTATCCCCTGGGAACCGGGCCATATCGAATTCAGAAATACGATCCTAATCTTGAATATGTTTTTGTGGCTAATGAAAATTTCCATGATGAATACTACCCTTCAACAGGAGAAGAGGGAGATAGAGAGAAAGAGTTGCTCGTGGACGCAGCTAAAAAGCTTCCTTTTTTGAACAAAATTATTTTCAAGAAAGAGAAAGAGTCTATCCCCTTGTGGAACAAATTCCTTC
>JABGRF010000229.1 GCA_018648405.1 Candidatus Scalindua sp. | reverse complement strand
TTTTCCAGTACCTGCTCAAATACCTGTGTCCAGTCAGAGCCAACCCTGAATCCAAACATGGCATTACGTTTACCGTGAGGTGTACTTCCGATAGTCTGAAGTGATTTCCTGAATCGCATTCTCAGGTTGTCTCCGGCATAAAGATTATCATACATATATTGCATGCCTTCTATGAACTCCTCAAGATTCATATCTATAAGTCTATGAACTACATGTGCAGTATCATAATACTTCCAATCTTCAGGATAATTCTTTCTGAAAATCCTCTTCTCAGAATCAAGCCTATCATAAAGCGCAGTCTTAGGAAACGGGCAGTTGATTCCAAAGGTAAGAACGTCAATATTGTTTTGCAGCACAAATTCAGTCATCCTTTTGAATGAATCTTTGTCATCTCCATCTGCTCCAAGAACTATTGATCCCCAGACAACAAGACCGTGATCGTGAATTTTTTGAACGCTCTCAAAATATTTATCAGCACCAATTCGCAAATTAGTAGTTTTATTCATTTTTTCCAGAACCGCTTCATTTGTTGATTCTATGCCGCAGAGAAATCCAAAATTCCCACTCTTTGCCATAAGATCAAGCACCTCTGCATCTTTTGATATATTGAGTGCAGTAAATCCAAGCCAGTCCTTTTTAATGCCTCTGTCTATCATGCCACGAAAGAGGTCTTTCGCCCTGTTAGCAGAGTTCTTACTATGTCCATAGAAATTATCTTCTGCGAACATGAGTCCCTTATAATCAGTGGCTTCCATCTCGTCCAGAACATCTTCAAACGGTCTTTCTCTGTATTTCTTTCCCTGAAAGGTTGGTACGCTGCAGAAATCGCAGTAATTTGGACAACCTTTTGTTGTAACAATTGATGAAAACTTGTAATCATATTTCTTTTTCAGGAGGTCTCTATCCGGAAATACATGTTTCATCTCTGACAGACCTGGCAGCCCGCCTTCGTATTTCTTTTTGAGTTCTCCTTTTTCAAAATCTTTAATGACCTGTGGCCACAATGTTTCAGCTTCTCCGATAAAAATTGCATCCACATGTTTTGAAGCTTCTTCCGGTACTACTGAAGCGTGTATACCACCCATTATTACGGTCATGCCTTTTTCTCTGCAGACCTTAGCTATATGATAAGCTCTTGGCACTTGATATGTGACAGAAGTAATACAAACCATATCCACAGGTTCAAATGTAATATCTCCTTTATCATCCAGAGCAAGTTCAAGATTTTCATCTATTACGTCAAATTCCCAGTCGCCAGGTGTAAGTGCGGCAATGTATGCCAGGTTCAAAGGCATTTGAACAATGACAGATATGCTCTCCTCGCCATGTCTCCCTGGTGGATGTGGATTGATCAGCATCATTTTTTTCATATTTTTATCCTCCTAATTATTTAAAATCATATTGGCCACCCTCCAACCAGAGGATACTACAGCACATATCCCCGGCCCCGGATTAGTCCAGTGCCCGGTCAGAAAAAGATTTTTGAAGGGTGTTGTGTGTGAAAGTCTATTTGACCATGTCTGGTCTACAGTAACGGCCCAGCCATAGGCTGCGCCTTTTGAGTTGAGTGTGTAACGATATAACGTCTTCGGTGTGGCGGCATCAATTACTTCAATATGGTCCTGGATTTCCGGTACAAAATTTTCCAGATAATTTATTGTATGTTTTTTCATTTTATCTTTATATGCAACCCAATCGTCTATGTCGTCATAATTCTCTCTTGACGAGACAACAACAGAAATTATTTGTTTGTTATCAGGTGCCAGGCTTGGATCAACTTCCGTAGGAACGGAAATATAAAACCAGTCGTTATCTGAAAAAGTTAAGTCATTTGATGTATGATAAAAACCTCTTTTCAGGCCTTTTAAGTCTATTTTGTTATCAAGGCCAAGGTATAGTAAAAAGAAGGAAACACTCTCCTTCATATTCTCAATTTTGCGAATATAAGAGTCATCAACGATGTTTTTGTCTAATAAAGAGAAAAAAGTCTGTTTGGGATCTATGTTTGATACAAAGATCTCAGCCTGAATTTCCTCTCCTTTTTTAGTTGTAACTCCTTTTATAATATTACCATCCGTAAGCATTCCATCAACGCTAGAAGATAGCATAATTTGACCGCCATAGTCAATAAATTTTTGAGTGATTGCATCAGCGAAATTCTGGGTACCACCGACAGGGAAATAAGCTCCATCTTTTAGATAATTTACCAGCATTTGACACATACCGATGGCCGAAACCTCATGAGGAGGGGAACCTATGTATCCCCACTGTGCGGACAGAGTCATCTTGAGCTGCTCATCTGTAAAGAAATTATCCAGCATCTCCTTGAAAGTAAGGTCCTGGTATTTGAGAAGCATTTTGTGCTTCTCAGTGCTGAATGTCGCTCTATATAATCTGGTGAATTCCTTAAAAAAAAGTGCTAATTGTTCTTTTTCTGATGGAAACCGTTCCTTCAGCAGATCCACATAATCGTCTATTTCGGCAGGTATATCAATGGAAAATGATGGAAAATGTATGCTGTCCATCGGATCTAGCTGCTGGAAATTAATGTTTATGTCCAGTTCTTTAAGGCACCGGCCAACAACACTCCATTTTCCACACCCACCGATATGATGAACTGCTGAATCGAAAATAAAACCTTTTCTCTTAAAAGAGGTACAATAACCGCCTGGAATACTATGTTGTTCAATAATCAGTACTTTCTTTCCCTGTTTCGCGATGAAAGTCCCGCAGATCAGCCCGGCAATTCCGGCTCCCAGTACAATTACATCATACTTGGGTTTCATTTCAGATTTGTTCAGGGAGAAATTACTCATGAAAAACGTCGCTATGAAGTTATGAATATTTTGAGATGATTACGGAAGAGATGTTGCCTGTATCGGAAAAAGAGTTGATAAGTACATTGTTTACTTCTGATTTTCTACTATCGTTAGGTACGCAATCCAAATTGCACTCTTCATCTTTTTCCTGATAGTTTATTGTCGGAGGGATAATACTGTTATTGATTGATAACACACCCGCAACAGACTGTAATGATCCTGATGCGTCAAGGCACTCACCTGTCATTGACTTTATAGCGCTCACAGGAATCTTGTCAGCGTTATCACCAAAATAGTCTTTAATAATTTTAGCTTCCATCATGTCACCGGTTACACTGGAATTTGCACATGCGGATATATAAGAAATCTCGTCAGGATTGATTCCGGCATCCTTCATTGCAATAGATATACTTCTTGCACCTTGAGTGGTGTCAATGTTATCACGAGTGACCTTGTCAGGATTAAACGTACATCCATATCCTTTTATCTCTGCATAGATCCTTGCGTCTCTTTCCAATGCGTCATCGAGCCTCTCAATAACAAGTATCGCAGCAGCTTCACCAATAACAAAGCCATTACGTCTCTTATCAAATGGTGCGGAAATTTCGATATCATCATCACTGCTTCCTGACAATAATCCTGAACTGTAAGCTCCCCAGAACATATCAGGAGTTAAACCATGAACACCGCCAGCCAACACCGCTTTACCTCTGCCTAGCTTTAGGAAGTCAGAAGCATAAATGATAGCGTCCAATCCACTGGCAGTTCCTGTAGATATTGTAGAATTTA
>JABGRF010000352.1 GCA_018648405.1 Candidatus Scalindua sp. | reverse complement strand
GTGGGATATACAACCTGCTCACCATGTGGATGGTAGTTTCCTGTTGTGTCACCACAGATCTTCGCGCACTTCCTGAACTTGGCTCCAGGGGCAAGGTTGAGGTCGTTCATGGCTACGAGTATCCTTCTCTGTGATGGTTTGAGACCGTCTCGCACATCAGGTAATGCGCGGCTCATGATTACACTCATCGCAAAGGTCAGATATGACTCTTTCATTTCCTCCTCTATGAGGATATCTTTGATGTTCCCTTTTTCTTCTATCATTTAAACCTTTCCTTTTCAGCTTTCACTGTTGTAGAGGATCCGTGTCCGGGATGAATAACTGTATTCTCATCCAGCTTAAAAATACACTCTTTAATCGATTGGAGAAGATGGTTATGGCTGCCTCCCGGTAAATCAGTTCTGCCATATCCTCCCGCAAAAAGGGTATCTCCTGAGAACAGTATTGGAGCATCACCATTGTCTGTAGAATCGGTGTAAATTCCTATTCCACCGGGTGTATGACCGGGAAGATGTAATACCTTGAATTCATGGCCATTCAACACAATTTTGTCATCATGATTCAACGTTCTGCAAGCCGGTGGAGATGAATATCTTTTTCCGCCCAGGAGCGAGAGGTTTTTGAATGGATCCTCCAGCATCTCAGCATCATCGGTATGAATACAGATTTTAATATCCGGGAATTTCTCCTTCAACTCTTTATTCGCGCCAATGTGATCTCCGTGTCCATGGGTATTAACGAGAATAACAGGATGAAGTTTTCTCTGCTCCAGGCAGTCCAGTATTCTTTCCGTGTCTCCGCCCGGATCTATAATCATGGCCTCTGAACTCTTTGACGAAACTATGTAACAGCAAGCGTCCAAAGGACCAACTTCTAATTTTTGAATATCCAACATGGTGGAATTTGAAGTTTTAAGTTAAAAGTGCCTAAAGCTGAGGTCAACTTTTTTTAATATATCGATTAATTATCTGCTTAATATCACAGCTCTTTTCATCTTTATTGAAGTCTATGATTTTTCTTTCCCTTATTACACTTTTAGCTGAATCAGATGCGTGTACGGCATTTTTTCTTATATCCAGTGCATAAAAACGCCTGATGCTGGAATACTTCGCCTTCCGTGGATCTGTGGCTCCCAATAGTTCTCGGATAGTCTTGATTGTGTCGATTCCCTGGTACAATATTGCGATAGAGATAGTATGTTTTCCATCCGAAGTTTCCTTGGTTTCAGCAAAGGCAGAGGGTTCGCTGCCTGTCATGTATTGTAGTATGCTATTGAATTCAGTATCTACTTTTGGTTTTTTCATCTGAGCTGCCATATTATTCAAAAGCTCATCCGTCAGCTCAAAAGAGAAGTCCTTCTGTTTTAATGATGTTTTCAATTGGTCAACCAGATCCGGTTTAAATTTATCGTCGAAACTACTATTAAAGAAGTCTTTCACCGGGCCATAAAACTCTTCTGCCTGTTTAGTACTCATGTCAAGGAGTTTGATGCCGACTATATAGAAACCTGTTCTTGACATCATACTTATTATATTTCCAGCACGCGGATCGTGTTTTTCAAAGGGTTTTAGAATTATGAGTGACGTTTCAGGTTTTTTATTTTTACCAAAAGCGATAACATCATCCATGATACCGCCATCGCTCAGTGCATATTTCGAGAACAACTTAAGCTGCTCAATATTTGAGGCCTTGTCAGCTGACGTAAGGACTGCCGGTTCGAAGTAATCAACCTTTCCGTCCTCAGACATTATAGTGTCGCCGAAAGTACCCCTGATGGTATCTCCTCTTAAAGGATCAGATGCTGACCCAATCACTTTATTATGGAGTACATTAACCGCGTTCTTGCCTTCGAATAGAAGGAGCATGGCCCGGTTTCCCGTACCAAGTTTATTATTCTTTCTCAGCATGTTGTTTACATAATCTATCATTGCTTTCTTCCACACGGCCTTCATCTTCTGCTTTTCGATAGTTTTAATATATTCATCCAGGAACTTGTCGCTGGGAGTGTACATCCTGGCGCCTACAAGCTCCAGATCAGACAAAGATAAAAGTCTGCAAATTATGCCGCCCGTTCTGCTTTTTAATAAGCTATACGGAGTTATCAGTGCGTAAGTTAATTCTTTTTTCATTTACCCTATACCTTCCTTAATTTAAATTGTAACGTGATAATTAATTTATTTGAAAATGACCTGGCGGGCAGTGTCCACCTCTACAAGATCCAAACTCTGTGTCCTTCTGGGGCTGTATCTTTACATATTCACGCGCTTTTTGAGACCAGACATCCTTCTCCAACCAGGTCTCTTATTCCATTAAACACGTTTTCGTTTAAGGAGACAGAGTACTCGTCAGATGTCTTTATTATTACAGTTTTATTACCCGGGATCTCGAATTTAATGAATACAGGACAAGGCCCTTTATTTGCTGAGAGGATTTCTTTCAAGCCTGAGAGAATATCATCATTTATCTGTGCATATTTGAGGCGTATTATAGCATTCTTTGGAGGTTTGTTCTCTATTAATTTTCCCATTTCTTCAGGAGTTATTATCTCATTAACCCTGATCGAGGCCTCCGTATCCCTGAAGCCAACTTTTCCTTTAACAAAAACTACTTCATCGGCTTGAAGCTGGTCATTGAGAGATGCCAGTTTTTTCGAGAAAATCACGCATTTTGCGATCCCTTCCATATCTTCAATGGTAAAATATGCAATTGGCTTGCCTTTTTTAGTGGTAGTACGGTTAATGCTGTCAATAATTCCGCCTATCAAGACCTCGGCATCTTCCGGTTTTTCAGAAAGTTCTCCTGTCGTTATATCGGAATAATGCTCTATTGCATCCTTATATCTTTTTAACGGATGTGAACTGACATAAAGTCCCATTGCCTCTTTTTCTGCTTTAAGCAGCTGTTTTTCCGACCACTTTTCTGTCTCAGGTAAACTGTGGAGGGCGTTTAAGTCAATTGTATTCTCCTGTGCGCCGAAAAGGTTCAACTGTCCCATACGGCGGTCTTTGTTAGATTTCGCACCAACCTTCAGCAGTGTGTCTATTCCTTCAAAGAATTGAGATCTGTATCCCGGCAGCGAATCAAAACATCCGGACTTGATAAGGCTTTCTATCACCTGTTTGTTTACCAGTCGCAAGTCTACCCGCTCACAGAAATCAAATATTGTGGTAAACTCACCATCTTTTTCTCTCGCCTCAATGATTGATTCTATCGCCTTTTCACCAACATTTTTAATTGCCCCGAGACCGAACCTTACCTGTTGGTCTGATACTATTGTGAAATCTGAATAGCTTTCGTTTACGCTTGGTGGTAATAACTCGATGCCCATTCGGTTACATTCATGCATATAGTCCACTATCTTCAGGTTATTCTGCTTTTCGCATGTCATCTGGGCTGTCATGTATTGCGTCGGGTAGTTGGCCTTTAGATAAGCAGTCTGGTAGCAGACCATGGCGTAAGCGGCAGAGTGTGATTTATTAAACCCATATCCCGCGAAATATTCCATCAGTCCGAAGATTTCCTCTGCGACATTTTTCGGTATTTTGTTCTCTATGGCTCCGTTTAGAAATTGGACCTTAAATTTTGCCATAACCTCCGGCTTCTTCTTACCCATTGCCTTTCTCAAATTATCAG
>JABGRF010000406.1 GCA_018648405.1 Candidatus Scalindua sp. | reverse complement strand
TCCGTCTTAGACCGTAAAATCTCCATAGAGGTATTGAAGCCAGGTGGCTCAATCTTAGCGATCATCCCAGACATAAATCTGCTGACAAGGCTCTCTTTAAGCTGATTCATAAATCTTGGATGCGCGTCACTGGCAAAGACAATCCTCTTGGACAAACTATGCAATGTGTTAAAGGTATGAAGAAATTCTTCCTGAACACCATTTTTATTGGCAAGAAAATGTACATCATCAACAAGAAACATGTCTACGCTTCGATACTTTTTCCTGAATGATTCAAGCCTTCCACCTTTAAGAGCATACACAAATTCATTCGTCCAATTCTCAGCAGGCATATAAACGGCACTTACGGAGCTTGATTCTGATTTTAATCTATTCCAAATACCCTGAAGGAGGTGAGTCTTGCCTACTCCAATAGACCCATGTATAAACAGTGTATTAAACGCCACAGGCCCGGGTTTTGAAATTTCAAGTGCAGTAGCATAAGCCAGCCTGTTACAACCACCAACAATATAATTTTCTAACAACAACTTTTTGTTACTTATAAAACCGTTGTCTTCATTTGATGGTTTCTCAAATTTAATGTTACCTGTAACTGCTTTGTTACTATTTTGAGAATGACCATTGCTTTCTACATGAAGATCTATCGAAGGGTTACTTTTAGTTATATCATTTATCAACTCTTTTATCAGAGGCACGTAACTTTCACGAATCTTTGCCAGGACAAATTGATTTGGTACACCTATGCTTAAAGAGTCATTCTCGAAGGAAATCAGGTGGGTATTTTTAAACCACAATTTAAATTGTCGTATGCCTACTTTTGTTTCGATGGCACCAAGTGCATCTTCCCAGATATCTGTAGGTTTTTTTGTTGTAGAACGGTTCATATAATGTGGGTAATGACGGAACTGTACAGATTTAGAATTAAAAAACTACAAACTCAAAATAGATTTTCTAATTTTCTTGGTGTTCGAATGAGACGGAATATTATCAAAATGAAGCTTTGTGTCAAACTTAAAAAGAGAATGTTTTTTTTATTTTCTTTGGCATATCATTTTGAAATTCGTAAGGCTATTGATAGCAATAAGATTGAGATTTAAGGGACAAAAAATAACACTCTAAAATTTTTTCATAATTTTTTACTATTAAATCTAATTATGCATAAAAAGAAGGTTTTTCTTCATGACCAACTTGAACACCTCAACCGCCAACAAGTTAACATGTTTAGACAAGGGCACTTACACAAGCAACTCTCCATGTCTATTAATATCCCACCTGACAATTCCTTATTTTTAAATTGTGGATAACCTGTGGATAACTTGTGGATTTATATAAATATATGATTTGGTATCTGTGCGATCCACCTAATTTATGAACAACATGAGAATTGACAATTCAACCTGAGAGTAAAGATATTGGCACCCCTGACTCAATATGACCAAAAGAGTTTATACAAAAAGTAATAATGAATTGACTAAAAAGACATCACTATTTTTCTGCATTATAAATCCTACTGACACACTCAAATTCTGTCTATTGTGGAAAACCTATGTCGCATACAAATAATCATCTTGTTACTCGTTTTTACTTTACATATTTGAGTAGTTTCTTTACCATTACCAGCTGATTATTACTTTCTTCTGCACAAATTTGTACAATGTTATGGCAAAATATTTTGTAAAGCGAAAACGCCAATGTCCCGGTGACGGTTATGAGATTAGCTTATCCGTCTGTAAGGGCAGACAGAAGGCACTTTACCCAAAATGTCCTGTTTGCCAGCATAGAGACAGTGCTGTTAGCGAATTAACAGAAGAAGAAGCAGAATATACGCCTATGGAGACCGGCACAAGGAAGATTCTACAATTGTCTACAAATCAGGATGACGCAATTAACCGCCAGATTTTTAAAAGCTATGATATACGAGGTGAATACCCTGAGCAATTGGACGAATATACTTCAGAAAAAATAGGAATGGCAACCGTTCTTTTCTTAAAGAGTATTAAGGACGTTAAAAATATTGTTGTTGCAAGAGACATCAGGCTTTCTTCGAATTCTCTAACCAGTGCTTTAATGAAAGGTATTACAAAAGCAGGGGTAAACGTCATTGATATCGGAGAAGTGTCTACAGACACTACTTATTTTGCGGTAGGTAATTATAACTATGATGCTGGCATTATGGTCACAGCATCACACAATCCGTCAAATTACAACGGATTCAAGATATGCCATGAACAAGCTACGCCTATCAGCTTTGATACCGGTTTATCTACAATATCAGAAATAGCACGACAGACTGACTTACCCGCTTCTGAACAACACGGCAAAATTATTGAAAAAGATGTACTTAATGATTACAAAAAATATATTCTTGGTTTTGCCGCGAATCTAAGACCATTAAAAATTGTAATCGATGCTGGGAACGGAATGGCAGGAAAGATGATACCAGTCGTCTTTAAAGACCTTCCCTGCGAAATAGTTCCATTATTCTTCGAACCTGACGGAACATTCCCAAACCATGAGCCAAACCCTTTAGATAGTAGTAATTTACGAGATTTACAAGCTAAAGTAAGCGAAACCGAAAGCCATCTTGGTGTCGCATTTGACGGTGATGCGGATCGGTGCGTCTTCGTTGATGAAAAAGGGCAGGAAATAGGGTGCGATCTTATTACGGCTGTTATAGCAGGAAAACTTCTACAGAAGGAAAAAGGGGCCACAATTTTATACGACCTGAGATCCAGCTGGATATTGCCTGAAGAGATCAAAAGAGCCGGTGGTAATCCTTATCGGGAAAGAGTCGGACATTCTCACATAAAGGCTACTATGAGAGAGAAGAATGCCATTTTCGGAGGTGAACTATCCGGACACTACTATTTCAGAGCAAACTACTTTGCAGACTCTGCAATAATTGCCCTGATAGAGATCTTAAATATTCTTAGCAGTAAGAATGTACCAATGTCTAGCCTGATTGAACCACTGAGAAAATATTGCTCAACTGGCGAAATAAATTTTGAGGTTACAGACAAGGACAAAAAAATAGAACAGATTGCCGAGCATTTTAAAGACGGCAAGATTGATTATCTGGACGGAGTTACTATTGAGTATAGTGATTGGTGGTTTAATGTAAGAAAATCAAATACTGAACCGTTACTCAGATTGAACTTGGAAGGAAAAACAAAAGCTATAATGGAACAAAGGAAGAAGCAGGTGATAGATATTATCGAAGGAGCATAAATCAATAAAGATAATCATGCTCTCGGATGAAACTTCTGATGCGTGGTTTTAAGATGTTTTCTGTCTATGTGTGTGTAAATCTGAGTAGTAGAAATATTGGAATGCCCGAGCATCTCTTGAACTGACCGCAAATCCGCCCCACCTTCCAGCAGATGTGTTGCAAATGAATGTCTTAGGGTATGGGGAGATATGTTTGATCTAATCCCTGCCTTCATGGCGTATTTTTTCACTAAGCTCCATATGTTCTCACGCCTTAGCTTTCTACCTGTCCTGGACAAAAACAATAAGGGCTCATCGTCTTCTATCTTCAACAGCTGAGGACGAACCTCCTGTAGGTATCTTCTAATCGCTTTAGATGCTTCTGAACCCATGGGTACGATACGCTGTTTAGAGCCTTTCCCCTGGCA
>JABGRF010000201.1 GCA_018648405.1 Candidatus Scalindua sp. | reverse complement strand
AGATGTAAATATCCTCTATTTTAAGTATATTCTTTACCGTATTACATACATCAAACCCATCCATTTTCGGCATCATGACATCAAGGAGTACAAAATCAGGCTTTTGAGCTTTAATAATCTCAAGAGCTTGCTTGCCATTGCATGCATTCAGAAGAACGACTCCTTTATCTTCAAGCGGCTCAAGAGTTTGCTCAATTAACATTCTTATTCCAGGTTCATCGTCCGCTATCAGTATTTTGTTACTCACTATCCAATGCCCCGCATATCTAAAACGTATGTAATATGAAGTTTGTTATTGGTGCTCTAAGTCTTTTAAATGCATAAAAAATTAATATCTATACACTTCGATTATGCTCATAGTAGCGTCATCCTGCGAAAATCAGCCATTGTATTGATAGAACCCTACAGCTACCCATATCAGGAATCCGGCACACAGCGTTAATCCGGTTATGGTTCCGTATAGTGTTAGTTTCTCTTCCTTGTTCATAATATGCACCTCCAGTTTTTTTATTCAGTAATAAAAGTTAAGTGGCTACCATATGAGATAGTTAATCGCAAACAATATGCCAACATATTATTCCTGGCAGTAAAACTCTAAGTAGGTGCGCAGTAAGGACATAAGGAGGTGGGTTTGGTTTTGATCATTACTTTTGTTATGAAGTCATAACAAAAAACGTTATGGTTTCATAACAAAAGTAATACGTATAGGCATGTCTGAACTCTTACAGAATTGATTGAATTGGTTCTCAGATGTAGCCTGAGGTATGGTGGGATTTCTATGATTTAAAACCGGATAATAAAGGCCTGAAAACAGAACTTTATTATTTTGACTTTAAGCACTTCAAACCTGGTTGCAGGCTTACCGTACTATAACTTCTTTAATTTTTTCCAATCTATGTCGAGTGTGTGAAACTGCTGTCTCATATTATTCTCAGTGATTCCAAATAAATCTGCAATGTCATGATATCTGATATTGCCGTTGTGGCCGTTGCTCTTTAACCTGTGAACGCATTTTTGAAGTATCTCCTTTCGTCTACCGTTCGCAGTATACATTTTGGTAAACTCAATCCATTTATCTTTTCCTCGCCACTTTCGATCAAAGACTTCGTCTACCAATTCGTCAATATCCAAAGATCGCTTACGTCTCTCTTTATTACTTTTCAGGTTAAAATAGTCTGTCTGCAGTATATTGGAATCGCCCGCATTGATCATGGCACGTCGTACTGTGTTTTCAAACTCTCTCACGTTTCCCGGCCAGTCATGTGTCTTCAGTAAAGCCAGCACATCAGCCCGTAAACAATCTTTTTTTCCCTTCTTCGTTTCAACAAGAATGTTCTTATCGTCTTCCTCGTTGAATTTTCTGATAAAGTGAGCAAGTAGATCTGGGATATCCGCCTTCCTTTCCCTTAAAGGAGGAATATGGATTCTATACTGATTTAGACGGTAAAACAGATCCTCTCTGAATTTTCCTGTCTTTATCAGGCTATCAAGGTCTTTGTTTGTTGCTAAGACAATCCTGACATCAACCTTAATATCTTTTGATCCCTTCATCCTTCGTAGTGTCTTCTCCTGTAAGAATCTTAGTAGCCTGCCCTGTGCTTCCAGCGATGCATCACCTATTTCGTCAATAAACACAGTTCCTCCAGCAGCCTCTTCAAATATTCCAATATGGCTATCATCTGCTCCCGTAAACGCTCCCTTCTCATGTCCGAAAAGTTCACTTATAAGTATGTTCTCATTAGGGAAATCTGCACAGCTTTTTGTTATGAATTGCTTATCGGCTCGCCGGCTTTTATTTTTAACTGCCATGGCAATCAGCCCTTTTCCCACACCGCTTTCTCCGGTAATAAAAATAGTAGCATTTGTTGTGGCCGTGTTTAGAACTTCTTTACACACTCTGCTCATTGCCTTGGTCTTACCGGTAATAAATGGAAACTTCTCTTGCATCGAATCTGAAGTCGTGTTTGCATTATCAATAGCACGCTTGATGTTCTCGGTAAATTCGCGATAAACACTATCCTTGCCGGAGTTAAGCTGGCTTTTGGCAAAAGCAAAGGCGCAGCCCGGATAGTCTTCAAGCATGAACTCTTCATCTGCCACTGAACTGGAGAGCATAATAACGGTGAGATCCGGATAGCTATTTTTTATACGTTTAAAAATAGATTTGCCCTTATTTGTATCTCCAAAAAGTACATCAAGCAATACTGCGTCTGGATTAAAGGAACTGACAGCTTCTAAGGCATTTTTGGCATTTGTCTCGTACTCAATGTCAAAGCCGTTTTCTTGAAGTTCTGATTTTAACAATGTGCACCAACCGGGCTCATCATCAATGAGCAAGATTCTGTTCTTATTGTGTTTCAATCTTTAACTCCTTCAGTTCATTTATTGTATTTTTGAGAATTCCTACCAGTCTATCCCCATAAGTTAAAGTCATATCTCTGCTTTCTTCTGAAAAACCATTCGTTCCGTCAAGTAAATCAAACATGGCCTTATAATATCTGTCGGCTTCAGAGAGTTGATCACCGCTATTGATGTATGTCTCCTTAAATACTTTCTCTGTTGTGTTTTCCAGTTTTTTACAGAACACTATCTCCTTGTCTATCCGATCTCGCCCTGTAGTAGTGATGACGTCCTTCATAAAAAGCCATCTTTTTTTCAATGCATCTTCATCGGCGTTCTTCAATCGATTAATACAAGATTCAATAAGACCAATGATATTGTTTAGCTTGTGGATTAATATATCTATGTTTTCCATATATGCTAGTTTCTTTCTCTGTTGGGGTGATTTGTGAATTGCCCTAAACCATAGATGCGATTTTTGTAGCGAATTGATATATCAAACCGGTGCCTATTAGGCACGTTAAAACGTGTTACGCAAGAATTAAAGTTGTTCACTCGGCTTCTCTCAGTTGAAATTTAAAGGATGTTACATAAATATAAGTATATTATCAAGTTGAAACAGTAGCTGTTTGTTATGGAATCCTAACAAATTTCGTTAGGCTTGCATAATGTTTGGGTATCAAAACGAAAAATTGCTTCTTTTTGAAAATTGTAACTATTTGACAGATAATGGTATACGTCTTTGTTCTCATTTTGCATTATGTTGGTATGTAATTTGTGTATACATTGCTTTTTACTTATACTGTAAAATAATTCATGGTAGATGGCCTAATTAGATTACGTTTATCTATCTATGAAAGAAAATGTTTTTTCTAAGCAAAGCTTTACTACCTGGGATGGTGTGTGACACTAGTCTTTAGCTGTAAGGTTTTTTTAAGTATGCGAAAATTCTTTTCATCTCGGTGTCAACGTCAAGGACATTGACTTTAACGATATTGCCCCAAATTGAGCAAATTCGTATGGGCAATAAAGCAAAACTAACTACTTAACTATGGATAAATTTCAAAGGCAATTACACATGGATAAACAGCTGTCACAACTGATTGATGAAGCAATAAAGCTTGAGCATAATATTTCTAATATTTATGAAATCTTCAGCAAGATGTTTCCTGAAGATTCAGATTTTTGGTCTGAACTTGTTTGTGAGGAGAAGAATCATGCCACATTACTTGAGACCGCAAAAAAAACGCTCTTGACGGTGGATTTGTTTCCATCTAAACTTTTACTTCCGACTTTGGGAATGCTCATCGATACAAACAATAAGCTACATTTGTTAATAGATGAATACAAAGAAAGTCCTCCTTCAAGAGAAGTAGCATTTTACAAAGCTATTGATATAGAACTTTATGCCGGAGAAATTCATTTTCAACATGCTATGAAGCATCTGCCTTCTGATGAAATTATGGATACAATTCAGCAGTTAAACAAAGACGACAAAGATCATATTGTCAGAATTCGTACTTATATGCACGAGAAGTCTATTAGCTCTTACACCGACAACCTGTAATATTTTTTTCGAAGAGGTGATCACGTTTAGTTGAATTGAAAAATATTTATAGAATTAATAACTATTTGAAAAAACCGTTATTCTCCTGGAGATTAAAACGATGCGCTATAGATTTTATAAAATAATATGTTCCTCAGCTGTTTTAGCAATTTTAATATGTAACATTAATATTTATAATAATTTTGCTGATCAGAATGATGTAGTTCCACCTACTCAAATGGGAGATTCTGGCAAAGATGATTTACATTTGAACGAGAACGTTGTAATACCGGAAGACATAAAAGATTATTATATGGAATATTTACACGTGTCGGAAAATCTGTCAGAAATGCTGATTACCATCAGAAATGTCATCGCAAAGAACCAGGAACTTATTAATAGAGATCCTGTCACTGGAAACTATGTTTTTAAAGATTTTGTTCCTGCTATTGTGGGTACACAGGTAGCCAATGACTTTAGCCTGAAGACTGGATACAGAATAAAACAGACAAGCCTTAAGGTCAGGAATCTTAACAATGAGCCTGATGAATGGGAAAAAAAGGTTTTAAATTTTTTTGAATCAGATAGTTACACAAAAAACGGTGGGTATAGTGAAATAACACAAAAAAACGGAAAACAATCTTTTAGATATATGAAACCAATATTTGTTGAAATAGCCTGTCTACAGTGCCATGGTAGAAAGACTGAAATCAAGCCGGCAATAATGCAGTTTCTAAACAGGAGATATCCGTTTGACAATGCATTCGGGTATAAGGAGGGAGATGTGCGTGGCGGTATCAGTATCGTTATTCCGATAACCACTCGTTAGTTTCTAAGAAATGAAATTCACAAGATTCGGTGTAAAACTTTTCTATATGTTCCTATTAGTTTCGCTTATCCCATCAGGTGTCGCAGGGGGAATAGTGTACAAGTACGTTAGCGACAAGACTAGAGAAAATGTTTTAGGACAATTGCAGTATGAGGTACATGATCTTAATGAGAAGCTGAATCTCCTATTGTCAAAAAGGAGGTTCAGGGTTGCAGATTTTAGTTCAGATGGTTTTGTCAGAGATTCTGTTGAACAGTTATCTTATCAGTCTCATGAACATTCTCAGATTAGTAAAGAGCTGAACCATCACTTAACCGTAAATAAGATGGACTTGGATCCAGATATTCTTGAGATAGCGATTCTTAATAATATAGGTACGGTTATCGCATCAACCTCACAGGAACAAATTGGTAAAGACAAATCTGATGAAGACTACTTCAGGGGGCCATTCCTATTTCAAGAGCAAAGAGGTTCTTACTTTTCTGATGCCTTAAGGCCTTCCCAAGATCAAGATAGTAGGTTGGAGTTAGTCTTTTCCTCAATTCTGACAGATAAATTCTTTCACAAACCACTTGGCGTTCTGGTAACAAAGGTTAGGGGTGAGATCCTTCAGGATATACTTGAAACAATAATAGAGCAAACCGACAATGAAGGTTTTCTGGAGCAACAATATGGTGATGATATGTATATTGTGAATGGTAACAAGTTAATGATCGCAGGTTTAAGTGAGTCTGGCAATTTCAGTTTCGGTAAGATTATAGAGACAATACAGGTGAGTGATACACTCGCCTCAAAAAGGGGATTTTCTGGTATATGTGACAATTATAGAGGCGTTAAGGCTTTTTGTACTGCACTGTATGTACCCGAAACGAATTGGGTAATCTTATCAGAAAAAGAGGTTGAAGTCGTAAATTTGCAACTAAGGAAAATTAAATATATATTTGCAATATCTGGAGGCATAGCACTGCTTTTAACGTTTACAATTGCGCTTGTAGTGTCAGGCAATATAAGTGTAGATTTGAGTAACTTGTTAAGTGGTATCAGGAGGGTAACGACTGGTAATTTAAAACAACCTATACAAATAGGTAAAAGGAATGATGAATTAAAAGAGGTCGGTGAATCTTTCAATTTAATGATATACAGACTCAGTGAATCATATGAGAGTAATAGCGAATTGAAAAGTCTCGACAAGATGAAGGACGATATAATCAAAGACGTATCGCATGAACTGAAATCTCCATTAGCACAATTGAGACTGGCTTTAGAAATGTGGCTCAAATGGTCGGTTCAGGAGGGTGAAAAAGTCAGGATAGATCAAGATGGAGAAGACCGTTTTATTGGAATAATAAGGGATAATATCACAAGGATCAATGATACGGTGGAGAGTATTTTGACTTTAGCCGATATAGACTCAGGCAATTTAGATTTCAAGAAAGAACTTTTGCCTTTAGGAGTATTAATAAATCAAATCACTGCCGGACAGAAGTTAATAGCAGAGAAGAAAAAGTTGATACTGACGTCAGTATTTCAAGAGAACTTACCTGATGTTCTTATAGACAAAACACAGGTTGCCGGGGTTCTTTCTAACCTGATAGATAATGCGATTAAGTATACAGAATCAGGAGAAATCAAGATCAGTGCTGTAAGAAGGAATAATGATATAGAGGTAGCAATTAAAGATACAGGAATTGGGATAGGCCTTCCAGAGAGCAGTCAAAATCAGATTTTTGAACGGTTTTATCAGGAACGCACAAATAGTCAGGGTGTCGGAGTAGGCCTTTCTATTTGCGAGAAAATAATAAAGGCACATCGCGGTAAAATATGGGTCGAAAGCGAAGGGAAAGGTAAGGGGGCTACCTTTAAGTTTACTTTGCCTATACCGCTTCCATCAATCTAACCATAACGGTTTTTGTATTTCTGGTTGATACCTGGATAGGTTGTTAAGTACAATGACTATGGCTCAAAAATATTTTACTAGATAAAATATTTACTATTGTATTGAAGGAGGGAGTACATGACTAAAAAAATACTAATAATAGAAGATGAGGAACCTTTTCACGTTCTTTATAAAGCAATGCTTGATGATAAGGGCTATGATATTATAAGTGCATATGATGGGGATGAAGCGCTGGAAAAGGTGAAGCAGGAAAAACCTGATTTGATAATTACCGACATCCTTCTGGATACAGTAACAGGAGATACGTTTTTCTTGTATCTAAAGGGGATGCCGGAGTATGCGCATGTGCCCGTAATAATGATTAGTGCCTTTTCTCAAAAAGATTACAAAAGCCTTAAGGATTTAGATCCAACGCTTGTATACATTGAAAAGTCAAAACTAACTGAGGAAATATTACTAACAGAAGTAGATAAAAAACTGCAGTAAACACTGTTGAATTCGACAGACAACTCTTCAGCACGTCAACATCTACAAATATCAATTCAGGAATGTTACGGATCATTCACTCAGCTAACTAAATGTACTGGTGGGTAGAAATGACATGAAGCAGGCTTGGTATCATTTCTTTTCAGACTGTTTTATAGAAAGAGAAATTCTTTTCATTTCGACATCAATGTCAAGGACCTTGACTTTGACAATATCGCCAACTGACACGTGACCTTTTATATCCTTGACAAATTTGTTGGCAATTTCTGAGATATGAACAAGGCCGTCCTGGTGTACGCCTATATCCACAAAGGCCCCAAAGTTAGCCACATTTGTTACCGTTCCTTCCAGTACCATGCCCGATTCAAGATCTTCTATTTCATTAATTGAATCGTCAAAAGTGGCAGTAACGAATTGCTTGCGTGGATCACGACCAGGTTTTTTAAGCTCCTCCAGTATATCCGTTATTGTAGGAAGTCCGGCTTTTTCGCTGACAAATGTCTGAGGATCAAGCGCTTCAACCAGCTCTTCACTACCAATAATCTCGCTAGGTTTTTTTTGCAAACTTTCTGCAATCGCATCTACAATATAATAGCTCTCCGGATGGACGGCTGAGTTGTCCAGTAGATTGGCAGAATTGCGAATGCGCATGAATCCAGCACACTGTTCAAACGCTTTTGGTCCCAGTTTGTTGACTTTTAGAAACTGTTTCCTGCTGGAAAATAGACCATTCTCATTACGGTAGTTCACAATATTCTCAGCCAGGCCGCCGCTGATACCAGCAACGTAGGAGAGTAGCTCCTTCGATGCGGTATTAACATCCACGCCCACATAGTTGACACAGTCTTCGACAACGTCATCCAGTTTCTTTTTTAGACTTTTCTGCTGAACATCATGTTGATACTGGCCTACTCCTATGGACTTCGGATCTATCTTTACCAGCTCTGCCAGTGGATCCTGCAGCCGTCGTGCAATGCTCACTGCACCACGGACTGTAATGTCCTTATTTGGAAATTCTCTTGCAGCAACTTCAGATGCGGAATAGATAGACGCTCCTGATTCATTAACTATTACGACTTTTATTTTTTTCTTAAACTCATTTGCTTCATCCTGGTTCAGGGCCCAATGTGCAAATTTATCTGTTTCCCGTGATCCGGTACCATTACCAATGGCTACCAACTCTATATCATATTTGCTAAACCAGCTATATAACAATCTGGCAGATCCTTCGAAATCTTTTCTGGGTTCAGTGGGATAAATAACTGCATCATCAAGGAGTTTACCGGTATTATCCAACGCTACAATTTTGCAACCGGTACGGAAGCCCGGATCAATTCCCACAATATTCAGTCCTCCTCCAGGAGGGGCAAGGAGTAAATTACTGAGATTGGATGCAAATGTCTCTATTGCTTCCTCATCAGCCTTATCCTTGTTTTCAAGACGTGTCCTAGAGATTATTGATGTTTTCATCAGACGATTATATGAGTCTTCAATCGCCTCTAATACTATATCTGCTGACTTATTCTTTTTATGCCCTATTATACTGTTTCTCAGCTTCGTAAGAATCTCTTCATCCGGTACTTCAATAGTGAAGGTAATCACTCCTTCATTTTCAGCACGTCTTAAGCCTAGCATGTTGTGGCTTGAGATAGTGTCCACTGCATGGCGATAATCATAATACATATTGTATTTCGTATTCTTCTCTTTATATTCCTTCTTTACCTTAGAAGTGTATTGGCCTACTTCATGCATCTGTTTGTAGACGATGATCCTGTAATCAGCGTTTTCTGACAAAGTCTCTGAAATAATATCCCTGGCGCCGGCCAGTGCCTCTTCAACACTCTCTACCTCATTAAACCCAGACATTGATTCTATAGCTGAGTTAACAGGATCAAAGCCATCCTCCATTTTCAATATTTTCATGGATAATGGTTCCAGTCCCTTTTCTCTGGCGATGGTGGCACGGGTCCTTCTCTTTGGTTTGAATGGGAGGTAAATTTCTTCCAGTTCTGTCTTAGATAAACAATCACGGATAGTTTTATCTAGTTCGGGAGACATTTTACCCTGATCAATAATAGTTTTCGTTACAGTCTCCTTTCGCTCTATAAGTTCTCTCAGGTAGATGTGGCGCTCTTCTATCTTACGGAGAATAACTTCATCAAGACTACCGGTCACTTCCTTACGATATCTTGCTACAAATGGAACTGTGTTGCCTTCGGCAAAAAGGGATATGACTTTGCTGGCTATTGATTTTGCCAGATTAAGTTCATCTGCAATTATTTGTATACTATCCATAAATTAATTTTCAGTAAAAGGTTAGATATATGGGTGGCATGAACAACATGTTGTACATGCCACCCGGAGAAAGGTAGAAACTTATTGCTTTTCGCTGGAACGTATAGGATCTGTTTTCGGTAACTCTCTGGCTATTTCCGTTGCATCGGGAGAGCACTCTGAATGGCCCCATCCGCTTGCACTAACACCGTCAGTTATGTCATAAACTATATTATCATCCTGGGTAGAGCTGACACCTTTAGGGACATAATCCAGATTGAGCTTGTGGCGGAGCTTCCATGCAATATTGTGGTCTGCACAAGCGCTGTCACCGCTAACACCTATTGCTCCCAGGATTTTACCGCTTCTGTCATATAAGGCTAAACCACCGCCAAATACATTTACTCCTCCAATCTTATAACCAACCATAGGATCATTTAACGTTCCTATATTTTCGGATGGCCCACGATAAGCTACCTCTGTATTGATCGGATTACTATGCTGTAGGCCAAATAAGCTACCACCAGGTTGGGTTATTGCAAAAAGATTGGCAGTAGATAATGCAAGCCCCGGGAGACTGAAGGCATTTGCCGTATTTGCTTTTTGTGCTGAAATAATACGGCTTCCTGGCCATTGATCTCCTCTATCATTACCGGAGAAGACCACGGATTTTACGACGCCGTCTCTGTCAACTACCGTTGCCCACATATTAAGACCAAAACCACCGTTCTTCTCTCCAACGATACTCTTTAAAGCCTCCTTGGTCTCTGCATGTGTCGGTAAACCTTCGGCAAAAGATTGAAATGAAAATATTATAGAAAACAACATAGATACGAAAGTAGTTAAAACGGCTTTATTCTTTTTCATAATAACAATCCTTAAAATTTAATTAATAAAGATAAACTACAAAAGTCATTTAATCAGCTGTTGCAGATTCCAGCCCCATGCTGCTCTTCTTAACTGCAGAGGGGTAAAGGTTTTATAGAAGAACATATATTCGCAATATATGTAGGGTGTATTACCAGTCCAACAGAGCCATCATAGCAGGAGTGAAGCAAATCTTCCTCTACTTTTGAATGAACGGGATAATAAAGATACATATAATTGAAGTCAAGTGAAAAGAGGTAGCGTCACATTGCAGATCTAATACCTAATAACATTTGATACCCACAACTCTTTAAAATAGAATCAATTAACAATAAATTGATTGACAAGATAATCATAAAGGATAAGATTTCAATTAACTACTATAGCTAATAGATCGTGTTAGAATCCAGATGGCAAAACGAAAGAAGAAGAAAACAAGAGCAGATAAAGAGACTGAGGCAAAGAGTGATAAGAAAACTGCAAAGTTAGCTGAAAAGGAAGCCACAGAGCAGAAATCAACAGAAGCTAAGCCGAAATCTAAACCAAAGCCCAAGCCTAAACCCAAAACCAAGCCAAAGAGCAAAACCAAGTCAACGGTCAAGTCCAGAGCAAAGCCAAAGGTCAAATCCAATATTACTTCTGTCATTGAAACTCCTTTGGATCAAACAGACAAACCTGAGAAAATTTCGAAAGAGATAGATACAGAAAAACCTGATACGGAAACTATCACAGAGGGCATGGAAGCCACACAGGCCGATGTGGTAACAGAAGAGCTCCCTGAAGTTGCTGTTGAGTCAGAAAACCTTGGGGGGAAAGCAGTAAGTATACAGACGCAAGATAAACAAGCAAGCTTCGTGTTTGAATCCGAAGACTCTGATACAGCAAAGAGTCAAGGTCAGGAGGTAGGGGATATACAAGCAGATACACTAACAGATGGTGTGCCTGAACCTGTTGTTGACGCTCCTGATGCAACTGAAACTGCAACTGAGACAGAAGATGATTCTCAGATGGGCGTTGAAAGCACTGATACTGAAATACTCACAGATGATTTGGAAATTCCACAGACAGATAATCAGGCAGGAGAAGAGACTGACGCTGTTTCCGAAGAGGTTTCTGAAGCAGTAAGTCCTGGTGGAGAAGTAGGAAGTATACAGACTGAAGGCGAACAGACGGATATCGTAGTTGAAGCTGAAGACCCTGACACCGCAGAAGATCCAGTGGATGAACAAACAGGAAAGATAGCCGATGACGTGTCTGAAGCAGTCCTTGAGGTACACGATACAGCTGAAAGTGCAACAGAGACGAAAGATGACTTTCAGGCAGACCAACAAGTGGAAGATTCGACTGCGGTGGATGTTGGAAACATCGATACTGAAATCATCACAGATGATTTGGAGATTCCACAGACAGATAACCAGGCAGGCGATGAGATTGACGCAGTTTCCGAAGTGGTTGCTGATACAGTAAGCCCTGATGGAGAAGTAGGAAGTATTCAGGTTGAAGACGAGCAGGCGGATATCGTAGTTGAAGCTGAAGACTCTGATATCGCAGAAAATCTAAGTCAGGATACAGGGGATATACTAACAGATACGCCAGCAGATGATGTGCTTGAGCCTGTTGATGAAGCTCCTGGTGTCGCCGAAATTGCAACAGAGAATGAAGATGTTCCACTGGTGGGTGTTGAAAGTACTGATACTGAGATACTAGCAGATAATTTAAGGACACCACAAACAGACGGTGTGACTGAAGAAGTTTCCGAAGAGATTGCTGAGGCAGTAAACTCTGATGGAGATGAGCAGACGGATATCATAGTTGACTCTGAAGAGACTGATACTGCAGAAAACCTAAGTCAGGATGCAGTGGATGAACAAACAGGCAAGCTAGCCGATGATGTGCCAGAATCAGTCGTCGAAGCCTATGATACAACTGAAAGTGAAACAGAGGAGAAAGATGACTTTCAGGCAGACCAACAAGTGGAGGATTCTACTGAGGTGGATGTTGAAGGCACTGATACTGGAACACTCGCAGAGAATTCGGAACCCAAGCATACGGTTGACCAGTCAGGTGAAGTGACTGAAGCAATTCTCGAAGCTGCTGCTGAGACAGAAAGGCTTACAGAAGAGGCAGAAAAATTAAAGGCTGAAGATGAACAAGCGGATATCATATTCAAATCTGAAGCCACTGATACTGTTGAAAGTCCAAGTCAGGAGGCAGAGGATATTCAAACAGACGATCAGGCAGGTGAAGTGATTGAAGCAGAGACTGAGGTAGATATGCCTGAGGAGGAACCAGGAAGTTTACAGGCTGAAGACGAACAGACGGATGTTATAGTTGAAGCTGAAGATCCTGATACTGTAGAAAGTCTAAGTCCGGAGGCAGAGGATATTCAAACAGACGAGCAGGTAGATGAAGTGATTGAAGCTGAGGCCGAGGTAGATATGCCTGAGGAGGAAGTAGGAAGTTTACAGGCTGAAGATGAACAGACTGGTGTTATAGTTGAAGCTGAAGATCCCGACACTGTAGAAAGTCCAAGTCCGGAGGCAGAGGATATTCAAACAGACGATCAAGTAGATGAAGTGATTGACACTGAGGCTGAGGTAGATAAACTTGATGAAGAAGCAGAAAGTTTACCGGCCGAAGATGGACAAGCGGGTGTCACAGTTGAAGAGGAAGACCTTGGCATCTCAGAAACCCTAAGTCAGGTGGCAGAGGCAACAGATGATACTATAACGGACGACCATGCAGATGAAGCAATTGAAGCTACTGCAGAAGAAACGGTTGTTGAAGACTCTTCTAATATCAAAACATTTGTAGATCGCATTAAAAAGATTTTGTCTGGATTATCTAGTATTGGTAGTAAGCCTGATGATTCTTCTGAGGAAGGAGTAGAAAACCATGCTGAGGCTGAAAGTCTTACAGGGGAAGCAGAAGATATTCAAACTGATGTACAGGGCGAAGCAGATGAGGCAGTTGTTGGAAGTCGTGCTGATGAGATTCAAACGGCTTCTTATAGCGATAGTAGACGATCTCGTACTAAAAAGACCGGTATTATAATATCCGTCCTAATAATGGCTGCGGCGGTAATATTATTAATAGTTGCATCCATAGAAAGAAGATCTGCTAAAAGTGATCTTGTGCAGATCAGTAAGGTAGCTGAGTCTATAAAGCAGATGCAAGGGGAAGCATTAAAGGAGAGAAAGCAAATTGCCCATTCTCAAATAGAGAGTAAAGAACTTGTAGTTGATGCGCTATCGTTAACACGTAATGGTTTGGAATTAGAACGTGCTAATTCCGATGAAATAGAAGTAAAGAGAATCATTGGCGTTTTCATAAACGATATAGATGAGCGTATTACAAAAATTAAAGGTAATATTGAACTTTTAAGAAATAAGTTAAAAGAAGCCAATTGATATTTCCGTGTCTCTTGGTCACAATCCCGAAAACTCACCCACAAAATCACTTAAACTGAAAAAATATCTGTTTTCTTGCTGTCCATTCAGTAGCTTCTAACGCTCTCATTCTCTGTTTATCACGTATTTTGTCAAAAACATTGACATCGTTAGCCAAATTTCCAAATTTTAAGTTAAAGACTATTGTAAATATGTCGATAATATTAAGAACAGAAACCATCAGGAGCTTACTATGTATGAACATTCGGAAAAAAGAAAATATATAAGAATTGAAAAGCCATATATAGCTAGATTTAGAGTTAAGCCAGGTATGAATTCAGATGTGGTTTCAACGGATTGGGATATGGTTGCTGTGAACGATTTGGGCGCTGGAGGAGTTTTTTTTAATTCCAGTAATGACTTGGAGATTGGTACAATTTTGGACTTAAAAATAGGGTATTCAGCTGCTACGCCTTCGATAAGATGTGATGGGGTAGTTACTCGTGTGATAAATAATCCAAACACTTCTATTTTTGGTGTTGCAACAGCTTTTACGGAAATTGATGAACGTATGAGAAAGATGATAAACCGTGTTGCCGGATTGGATTATAAAACAAGCACTTCGGCGGTTATGTCTCTTGCATCTTAATCGTTACTAATTTATTCTCTAAAGTTTTTCTCTTTATATCCGATACTAGAGTATATTGTTTATGAAAAGTGTTTTAAAAAAGGAGCCTTATTTATGAAAATCAACAGAATTCTTCCTCACTTTTTTACAACTGAAATTTGTGAAGAGGAAATAACTCAAAAATACGAGAAGTCATTTGACGAAATTCTCCGGGAAGAACAAGAAAAACTCATGCGGTTAATATCAGAGGCAGAGAATACTGAAGATGAGGAACCGATTTACCATCAACTTAATCCAAGACTGATAGATGATCTATTTTCTGAAGATTAGTTTTTCGCTGATAGTGAAGAAAAGCTGACATTGCATTCTTTCCATTTTTCCAAATTACACCCACTTATACCCTCTAAAACTGTCTCTTTAAAACAGTTACTATGCACCGAACCTACGCAAATGAATCTATACCAGATTCACTCCTTTCTTCAGTAAACCACAACCCTATTCATCCAGATACATGTTTTGTTCTATGGCGCTTGCTTTGTCCGGTTAGTTTTCCATTTTGCTTTGATACGTTCAGAAGAATATTCCATACCGGTAAGTCTATAATGGCTAATTAACAATTAATTTATACTTGAAATAGGTATAAAATGGTTGTATCTTTTTATGTTATCGGAATTTAACGAATTTAAACATTGGAGCCGTATTTGCTAAAATCTAAAGTTTCACTCATTCTAATTATAGTATTTTCTGCTATCGGGTGTGTCCTCATAGGTGGATATGTAACTCTGAAAATATTGACATCAGATAAGGCAATTAAAACAAAGATCACGAGTGCGTTAGAAGATTATACTGGTGGCAAGCTAAACATAGAGAATGCACATTTTGAAATTTTTAAAGGAATTACTTTAAATGATGTCAAGTTTGAAGGAAAGGATCCTGAAGAACTACGCATCGAGTTCAAAAAGATTCTTGTCAGATATGAACCGCTGGCTCTATTAAGAGGAGAGATTTTGATCAATAGCATTATGATTGTTTCTCCAGAACTGTTTTTACTCAGGCAAAAGGGTGCAATATGGAGATTCCTCAACGGTGTTAAGGCATATTTGGATCATGCAAATATAAAGTATCCAACAGATCAGCTAAGAGGCGGGGTTATTGTCAAGTCTGCTAATGTTCACGTGTTTGATAAGTCGATATTCAGAGACGGTGTTTTAGATATCGAAAACGTAGATTTGTTTGGTCAGCAGTTTGGAGGTTCGTTAAGAGATATACATATCAAAGGTATTGTTCATGATGGATTTTGGAATGGATTAGAACTGAGCGTTGATACCAATCTTGTGACGCCAGAACTGAGGTTAGTCGCCCAGGCCAGGGATAAGACTATGACAGAAGAGCTTATGAAGGAAATACCAGTAATAGGAGAAAAGTTCTGGAAGACATATTCGACTCTAGGGAAGTTTGACTTCACTTGTACTCTTGATTTTAACAACAAGAATAACGAGAAAATGATGGATTATCTGCTGGAACTTGATATTGATGATGGAGATGCGACATATATAAAATGGCCGTTTTTAATAAAACATATTAACGGTAAATTAGAATTTTCCAAAAAAGGTGTGTTTTTAAAGAGTATGAATGGAGACGTTCAAAATGAGGGGAGACAGTCTCATGGGGAGATTGATGCCTTCTTTGGTGTTGGTAATGCAAAGAAAAGAGTAAATCTGAATATTCCAGGCTTTAACATTACAAAAAAGCTTATGAAGATGATCCCAGAAGGAGAGAAGGTATGGGATGATTATAAACCGGAAGGCAATATAGACTTAACAATAAAATTTGAAAGTAACGAGGATAAATCAGTTACTGATTACTCAGCCCAGGCAATTTGCAATGGAATTAAGGCAAGGCATCCAAATTTCCCTTATGACATATCTAATATCATTGGACTCATTAAAATGGATGGCGAGAAAATATATCTCAAGAATATGAGCGGTTATCTTCAGAATGGATCCCATACTAACCTTACTACATTTGATGGTATGGTAAATCTAAAAAGCAAAGAGAAGAGGTTTGCGATTTCAATTCCAAATCTGGATCTCACAGAAGAGATAATTACGAGTATTCCGAAGAAGGGTGAAGAAATATGGTCTCAGAGTAAGCCTACAGGGCAAGTTGATTTAACGATAGAGTATACCGGGCATGAAGATAGCAGCAAAGATGAATACATCATTATCGCTGACTGCAAGGGCAATGAATACAAACCTACATTATTACCTGTTAAGGTGTCAGACATAGTAGGTAGAGTAATAATCGATAAAGATAATATTCGGTTTAAAAGCTTGAGAGGATATGTTGTTGCCGGTAACCAACTTTCACATGTCACCGGCAATGGTATTGTGAGCTTGAAAAACACGAACAAGAAGGTGTTGTACGATGTTACTGATTTAAAGGTTACTGAAGATATTTTAGAGAAATTTTCTGAACTACTCAAAAATGAAAGAATTAAAATAGAGCCGGTGGGACGGGTAGATGTAATCGTAGAAGATGAAGCTAATGATGTGAAGAGTCTTGACAGACGTTCAGTCACCATAAATGCCAAAGGTTGCGAGTTTGGATTTACCAACTTTCCTTTTACCATATCAGACATAGACGGTAGAGTGGATATCGAAAAAGGGCAACTGACATGCAGGAAATTTAATGGAATATGCAACGAGGGCAGGGTTAACGGTTCGATCAAAATAGATAAGGCATCACCAAAAGGAGAATATTCTGGAAAGCTCAATTTCGATAAGGTGTCTTTGCATAAAACGTTGGCGGACTTTGTAAAAGTGCAGCAAAACATGACAGGGGAGTGTGAAGGGTATATTGAGTTCCAAGGTGAAGGTAGTGATCTTAATAGCTTTACTGCCAAAGGAAATGCTAAATTAAGAGAAGGTTACCTTTCTGAGATTCCTGCAGTATTGAGTATTTTAAAACTTTTGAGTGTATCCTTGCCCAATAAAGAATCATTTCATACCGCAAATCTGAAATATTCAATAAAAGATAAAATCGTATATGTAGAGGAATTAGAGGTATTAAGCAATGCTATTGAATTGGGCGGTATGGGAACTGTAGATTTTGATGGAAACATTGATTTAACTGTAGTTGCGGGTTTAAGCAAAGAGACGTTTTCTCAGATACCATTCGTTGGCGGGTTAATGGATTTTGTGGTTGGTGGTGTCAGAAAGAAACTTACGAAGGTACAAATAACTGGAACACTATTAAAGCCTGAGAGTAGGATGATTGGGCTAAAACCAGTAACTGATTCTGTCAAAAGGATTATTGATGTACTCGTGAATCCCAAAGCAAGCAATGAAGAAGAGGTAGGGGCTACAGTTGAAGAGGCGACCGAGGAGGAGATTACAGAGCCGGGCATATAAACATTGAGAAAAGCAAGGCGTGTTATGTTATATATTCCCTGTTGATGTCTTCTGGATGCAGCCAAAAATTTGATGTGTACTAATTCATGAATAGTGTATAATGAGCACCTTTATAAACTTAGGAGAAATTGAACCCTTTTGTTTGTAGACAAAAGGGTTATGACGGAACAATGGCCAAACAGAAAAAAGAACCAACGAAGAAACAGTTCAACTTCCAGATATGGTACATTCTCATTGCAGCCTTTGTCTTCATGAGTCTGTCATCATACCTGTTTAACCCCGTAGGCGGAAACATATCTTATAGCGAATTTAAGAGTCTGGTTAGAGATGGTAGGGTTGAATCATGTCAGATTACATCCAGCCTTGTGAAGGGAACTCTCAGGTCAGAGGACTTGAGGTCTGGAAAAAATCAGACATTTGTTACCGCAAGAGTTGACGACCCTGATCTCGTGAAAGAGCTTGAGGCGCAGGGTATCCAATACGCTGGGAACTATGAAAATACTTGGTTGCAGCAGTTCCTGTTTACATGGATTTTACCTATAGGTATTTTCTTTCTCATATGGCGTTTTGTCTTCAAGAAAATGGGCGGTACAACCGGAAGTATAATGTCATTCGGAAAGAGTAAAGGAAGAGTATATGCCCAGGAAGACTTGAAGTTTTCCTTTGAAGATGTTGCAGGTATAGATGAAGCGAAGGAAGAATTGGAGGAAGTAGTGGAATTCCTTAAAACACCTCATAAGTTTACAAAGTTGGGCGGAAGAATTCCTAAAGGTGTACTTCTGGTTGGTGCTCCTGGGACTGGCAAAACGCTTCTGGCAAAGGCTGTTGCCGGAGAGGCTGGAGTGCCATTCTTCAGTATCAGTGGTTCTGAATTTGTTGAGATGTTTGTAGGTGTTGGAGCATCCAGAGTAAGAGACATGTTTAGCCAGGCAGTTCAAAAGGCACCGTGTATAATCTTTATTGATGAGCTTGATGCGATAGGGAAGACAAGAGGTGCAAATCCAGTTGGTGGGCATGACGAAAGAGAGCAAACACTGAACCAGTTGCTTGTGGAGATGGATGGCTTTGGTACTAATGCAGGCGTGATAATCATGAGCGCTACTAATCGCCCTGAAACACTTGACCCTGCACTGCTCAGGCCCGGAAGATTTGATAGACAGGTTGTTGTTGATAGACCTGACTTACATGGTAGAGAGGCAATATTAGTAATTCATTCAAAAGGTGTAAAGCTTGATAAAGACGTTAAGCTTAAATCTATTGCTGCAATGACGCCCGGCTTTGTCGGAGCTGATTTGGCAAACATAATAAATGAGGCTGCGTTGCTGGCCGCCAGACGTAGTAAAGATGAAGTTAGTATGAGTGAAATTGAAGAGGCTATAGAGAGGGTTATGGCTGGGCTTGAAAAGAAGAAAAGGCTGATAAATAAGAAGGAAAAAGAAATTGTAGCCTATCATGAATGTGGACACGCACTGGTTGCGTCATTCTTAACATCTACAGACAAGGTAAAGAAAATATCGATAGTGCCAAGAGGTGTTGCTGCATTAGGCTATACCCTTCAGCTACCTACTGAAGATAGATATATGATGACCAAAGTAGAACTGATAGAGCGTATCTGCGTTTTTCTCGGAGGTAGAATTGCAGAGGAAATAATCTTTAATGATGTGTCGACAGGGGCACAGAATGATCTTGAGAAAGCATCAGATATAGCAAGGAGAATGGTAAAATATTACGGTATGAGTGAAAAGCTGGGAATTGTTACCTTTGAACCTGAAAATAAATCTGCTTACCTGGGCTTTAATATGGGAGGCAGTAAGGAGTATAGTGAAGAGACAGCAAGGGAGATAGACGTAGAGGTTAAGAGGATTATTGACGATACTTACACAAAAACCAGGAAAATTCTAGAGAACAAAAAGTCGGTACTTATCAAACTGTCGAAAGTACTGATGGAAAAAGAGGTCATAGAAGGGGATGAGTTAATCGCCTTTCTCGATAATGAAGAAAAGGGAAAGACAGGTGAAACTAACGTTAACTAATATACTGTTTTTACTAAGATGCGGTCGATCTTATCTTCTGATAATAAGTATACTTTTTCTTACAAGTTCACTCCCACATGAAAGCTTTGCAAACAAAGTCCTTTCTGATACTTTCGTTTCTATAGTAAAAAATTCAAAAGCTTCCGTTGTTAACATCCGTACAACTAAGATACTAAAGAATAATGCGCAAAACAGAGGGTTCAGGATTAAGGGTCAAGGTTCAGGTGTAGTCTATAACAAGAAAGGCTTCATCGTCACTAACAAGCATGTAATAAAGAATGCCGGTGAGATTGTCATTAGATTGTATGATGGAAGTGAGTATAAGGCAGAAATTGTTGGCACAGACAAAAGATCCGACATAGCAGTGTTAAGAATTGATGCTGAGGGCTTGACACCGGCCAAATTTGGCAACTCAGATTCTCTGGAATTAGGGGAAATTGTTTTGGCAATTGGTAACCCTGTTGGACTGGGACAGACAGTTACAAGCGGCATAATCAGCGCGAAGGGAACATCTAACTTGCAGATTACAGGATTTGAAGATTTTGTACAAACAGATGCCACCATCAATCCGGATAGTTACGGTGGTCCACTCATAAATATGGATGGAGAAGTGGTAGGTATCAGCACTCTTCCTCCGGAACAAACAGCCGGTTATTTTGGAATAAGCCTTGCTATTCCAATAAATGTTGTTAACAAAACAACTGAAGATTTTATTAAACATGGAAAAATTACCAGAGGCTGGTTAGGTGTTACAGCCCAACCGGTTACCAGAGAATTACAAAAAGCTCTCGGACTTAAGAATGATCTGGGGGCCCTCGTAAGCGATATAGAACCGGGCTCATCAGCCTCAAATGCAGGAGTGAAGAGTGGTGATGTGATAATTAAATATAATGGCAAAGAGATTAAGAATATTCTTCATCTTAGAAGCCTTGTTAAAGGTACCGAAATCAATAAAGAGCTGGAAATAACGGTATTGAGGGACGGACAGGAATTGACACTTAATACAGTTATCCTGGAGGCAAAGAAATCTGAAACAAGAAGTAAGAATGATCTGTTTCGAAAACTGGGACTGGTAGTGCAAAATCTAACCGGCAAACTATCTATAAATTTAGGATATAAGGATGAGAAGGGCGTAATAATAACTGATGTACAGCAGGGGAGTTCTGCATCTAAGGCGGGATTAACTACAGGAGATCTTATAGTAGAAATTCAGCACAAACCTGTTACAAGTATCGATGAACTTTATCAGTCAATCTTGAAGATTCAAAATGAAGAGGACATACTGATGTTCATTAAACGTTCAGGTAAATCATCTAAATTTATTATTCTAAAGCAGAAAAAAGATGTTTGATTTAAGTTAGTTTTTGTCATTCTGCAGTCGAAATATATAGTACATCATTTAATATAATACATTCACAATAATACTATGGAACCATTGGAAAAGAGATCTCCTGATGACGTTAAGAGAATAGTAGAGGCTGTTTTATTTGCTGTTCAAGAGCCCATTTCTGCACGTAAACTGAGTGATATCGTCGGCGATACCGATACTAAGGAGATTCAGGAAGTAATACGGCAATTGCGGGAGGAGTATGACACTCATGATCGAGTCTTTCAGATTGAAGAGATCGCAAACGGATTTCAATTGCTCTCCCGTCCTGAATACCACGAATGGATATCTAAAATACGTAAAAAGAGTAGCGATGGCAAACTTTCACAACCGGCCCTGGAAACCCTGGCAATCATTGCGTACAAACAACCTATCATACGAGCTGACATTGAGGCAATTCGTGGCGTTCAATCCGGTCAAATGATTAGAACGCTGGTTGAACGAGGCCTTGTAAAGATTACGGGACGTGATGAGGTACTGGGACGTCCGCTCCTGTATGGAACTACCACAAAGTTCCTGGATCACTTTGGTTTAAAATCAACCAAAGAACTTCCCAAAGTAGAAGACCTGGAAGTGACGTAAAAAAGGCTTTTATTGCACTCGCCTATTCATTAAAACCCCTAGATCTGTCTCCACCAGTTTGTCCTGACTGAAATCAACACCTGCCACAAGGCCGTGTGCACCTTATGCTGAAGGATCCCAGGAAGCCATATGCTTGAGCAGGTTCCATCTCCTCTTAATGTCTGCTTTTGCCTGTTTCATAAGCTCTGCTGCTGCTTCCGGATCGGCTGCTCTTAATGCCTTGTATCGGTTTTCACGATAGGCATATTCTTCAAATGGAGTTGAAGGGGCTTTGCTGTTAATTAGCAGAGGGTTCTTACCCTCTGCTTCGAGTTCAGGATTATATCGATAGAGTGGCCAATATCCACTTGTTACCGCTTTCTTCATCGCATCTATACTCTTACTCATATCCATGCCATGTGCAATACAGACTGAATATGCAATTATCAATGCAGGGCCGTCATACGCCTCAGCTTCTGCAAACGCCTTCATTGTCTGGGCCGGATTTGCGCCAAAGTTTATCTGGGCAACGTAGACATTACCGTATGTTGACATTATCATTCCGATATTCTTCTTGGGGGTCCTTTTTCCACCGGCCGCAAACTGCGCGACTGCTCCCAGCGGCGTCGCCTTTGACATCTGACCACCGGTATTTGAATACACTTCCGTGTCCATGATCAATAGTTTTATGTTCTCTCCTGTTGCCAGTACATGATCAACACCACCGTAGCCGATATCATAACCCCAGCCGTCTCCTCCAATAGCCCATACACACTTTTTGACGATATAGTCGGCCTGAGATAGTAAACTTTTTGCTTCAGGGGAATCGCATCCGGAAAGCTTTTTCTTCAGTTCATCAACGCGAACCCTTTGCTCCTCTATAGCGTCCTGTTTTGATACGTTTGCATTCTCCTTGATTGCACTAAACAGATCCTTTAAATCAGCATAAGAAGGGTCTGCAGCAAGGCGGTCAATCAACTCCATCGCCTGTGAATGGAACTTGTCCATTGTCTGCCTCATACCCAAACCAAATTCTGCAGTGTCTTCAAATAGAGAGTTTGACCATGCTGGCCCTCTGCCATCATCTCTTGTTGTATAAGGCGTCGTTGGCAGGTTTCCACCGTATATGGAACTGCAACCTGTTGCATTTGCAATCATCAGACGATCACCAAACATCTGTGTCATTAATTTTATATAAGGAGTTTCTCCGCAGCCTAGACATGCACCACTATATTCAAAAAGAGGTTTGACGAACTGGCTTCCTTTAACACTGGTAACACTGAATTTCGATCTGTCAGTCTCAGGAAGATTGAGAAAGAAATCGTAATTTTCTACTTCATCCTTACGGAGAGGTTCCTGGGGTTTCATGTTTATGGCCTTAACACCTTCAATCTTGTTTCCGTCAGCATCCTTTTTCTGTCCAGGACAGTTAAAAACACAGGACGCACAGCCGGTACAATCCTCCGGGGCAATCTGTACAGTAAACTTAAGTCCCTTGAGGTCTTTACCTGTTGCGTCTATAGACTGATAGGTGGAAGGTGCGCCTTCGAGTTCTGAAGGATCATATGCCTTTACCCTTATACTTGCATGTGGACATACAAAGGAACACTGGGCACATTGAATACATGCATCAGGTTCCCAGACAGGAATGTTAACTCCGATATTTCGTTTCTCATATTGTGTGGTTCCCGTTGGCCATGTTCCATCAGCAGGCATTTTTGATACAGGGAGTGAGTCTCCTTTGTCGGCCAGTAATGTAGCTGTTACGTCCTTAACAAATGCAGGTGCATGATCAGGGACAGGAGGACGCATGCATTTACAGCTGGTAGCCTCTACTGGAACAGGTACTTCGACAATATTCTGTAATGCGGTATCTACAGCTTTATAATTTAAATTGACGATGTCCTCGCCCTTTCTCATATACGTCTTTTTGATCTCAGTTTTTATTGCTTTAACGGCGTCCTCTTTAGGGAGAATTCCTGATATAACAAAAAAAGCAGTTTGCATGATCATGTTTATCCTTGCACCGAGACCAATCTCTTCAGCAAGTGCAATGGCATCGATGATGTAGAATTTCATCTTTTTAGATATTAGCTGCTTCTGCACTTCAACTGGTAACGTGTCCCATACATCATCTTTATTATGAGATGTGGTAAGAAGGAATGTTGCTCCATCTTCCGCGTTTGAAAGCATATCTATCTTATCCGGAAACGAAGGATTGTGACATGCGATGAAATTTGCTTTTTTGATTAGATATGGTTTGGTTATTTTGTCTTTTCCGAAACGAAGATGAGATACTGTAGTCGCACCTGATTTTTTAGAATCATAAACGAAGTATGCTTGTGAGTAATTGTCCGTTTCATTTCCGATGATTTTAATGGTGTTTTTATTTGCACCTACAGTGCCGTCCGCTCCCAGACCGTAAAATAGTGATCTGAATTCACCTTTGTCACCAATATCAAAAGAATCATCAAATTCAAGGCTTGTACCGGTGACATCATCATTAATTCCTATTGTGAAATGGTTTTTAGGTTTTTCTGATGAAAGATTATCATATATTGCTTTTACCATTGCTGGAGTAAAGTCCTTTGAACCCAGACCATAACGTCCGCCAATTATTTTTGGATATGCCTTCAATTTAGATGCGCCTCTATCCATCATCTCACCAATGGCAGTCCTGACGTCAAGATATAGAGGTTCACCGATTGCTCCTGGTTCCTTGGTACGGTCAAGCACTGCAATTGATTTTACGCTCGATGGTAAACTTTCGTCAAATGCCTCTATGTCAAATGGTCTGTATAGCCTGACCAAAACGATTCCAAGCTTTTCCCCTTTGGCATTTAGTGCAGTTACGGTATTCAGCGCAGTCTCGCTTGCTGAACCCATTAAGACAATGATACGTTCTGCATTCGGATCACCCAGATAATCAAACAGCTTATATTTACGCCCGACTACTTCAGCAAACTTGTCCATTGCCTTCTGAACGATTCCAGGTGTTGCATCGTAGTATTTGTTTACCGTTTCTCTTCCCTGGAAATATACATCCGGATTCTGTGACGTACCACGAATATTTGGACGATCAGGGGTAAGGCCTCTTTTGCGATGGGCAATTACAAGATCATCATCAATTACTGCACGCATATCGTCAAAACTGAGCTCTTCAATCTTCTGGACTTCATGGG
>JABGRF010000405.1 GCA_018648405.1 Candidatus Scalindua sp. | reverse complement strand
ATTCTATGCTCGACCCATGAATTCACCCGTACGTGTATCAATTTTTACCATTTCATCGGTATTTACAAAAAGTGGCACTTTGGTTACATAGCCTGTTTCCAGTGTTGCCGGTTTGAATACATTTGTTACTGTATCACCTTTTGTGCCCGGATCTGTCTCTGTAATCTTCAATGTGACAGTGGATGGAAGTTCTATTCCGATTGCATTATTATTGTAAAGCGAAACCGATACTTTGGAGTTTGGCGCTAGATAAGACATTGCGTCTCCAAGTACCTCCTTTGAAAGAAAAACCTGCTCGTAGCTTTCTGTGTCCATAAAGCAATAGTTGTTGCCTTCCTGATATAAATATTCCATGTCACAGCGATCCACAAATATATCTTCCACCTTATCTGATGGCCTAAAACGTTTTTGTGTGACATTGCCCTGTTTTAAACTTTTTATGCTTACCTGCATATGAGCACGTCCCTTGCCGGGGGTGACGTGATTAAAGCCGGTTACCGTATAAAGTTCTCCGTCAATCTTTACAACCAGTCCTTTTCGCATATCTATTGCATTTATCAATTGAATAGCTCCTTAATAAAGTTGTTACACAAATTCCATCATTACTGAGTCTGCTACAGACAGGCCTTTTCTTGTTAACTTAACTCTTTCGTCATCGAAGTTGATTAGGCCTGCTTGTGTAAGATTATTTAATTGTTTTTCAAAAAGTTCGTTTAAATCAAAACCGGATCTTTGAGTGAATTCTTTTTTTGATATTCCTGATGTCATTCTCAACGCCATAATGAGTATTTCAGATGCACGCTGCTTCTGAGGTAATTTCTCAGAAAAGCATTTTAACCTCTTCTTTGATATAGATGAAGAGGTGTACTCTTTTACGCTCTTTATATTACAGTATCGTTCGCCATTAACATAGGAAAATGCTCCGGCGCCTATTCCGATGTATTCCCTGTTTTCCCAGTAGACGGTATTATGCCGACACTCTTTATCCTGCTTTGCAAAATTTGATATCTCGTAATGATTATAACCTTTGTCACAGAGAAAATCATTTGTGAATTCGTACATCTTCAGCTCTTCTTCTTCGCTTAATTTTTTAAGGGTTCCGGAATCCGTCATCTCAACAATTGGTGTTCCCTGTTCATAAGTAAGACAATAGGCAGAGATGTGTTCCGGATCCAGCTTGCAACATTCTCGTAAGTCTTTCTTCCACTCGTTTAAGGTTTGAGCAGGATAGCCGTAAATGAGATCAATACTGATATTATTGAATCCTTTCTCTCTTAAGTTAAGAAATATATCTTTTGCTTCATTTGCAGAGTGGATTCGTCCGAGAAGTTTCAAATATCTGTCGTTAAAGGATTGAATACCAATACTGATCCGGTCAACATGGCTGTTTTTCATGATGATAGCTTTTTCGTCGCTCAATGTGCCCGGGTTTACCTCAATAGTATATTCTTTGAGATTGGGGACATCGACGTGTTTGGAGATCATATTCAACAGTCTGTCTAGTTGCGTCTCGTTTAGAACAGTTGGTGTGCCACCACCTATAAAAATAGTCTTAAAGGAGTGCTTTCCGGTTGCCGATTGAAGTTCCTGTTCAATAGCTTGTAGATACTCATCAATTATTTGTGACTTTGTTACAATTGAGTTGAAATCACAATATATGCATTTGCTTATGCAAAATGGAATGTGAATGTACAGAGAAGGTATATGATGTTGAATAATCACTGCTGGGCCTAATTGTTTTTGAACTCTTGCCTGACCAATGGAACAAACATACATTGAAAGAGCTCTTCCTTTATTAATTTTCCTTTTACTTTTGTAGCCCTGACTAAAGTTTGTACGTCAGTGCCACCTATAGGTATTATAATCTTTCCTTTTTCTGCAAGTTGTTTAATAAGTGGTTCAGGTATATCGAAAGTTGCTGCGGCCACTATTATACCGTCAAAAGGAGCTTCTTCTTCGTAACCTACACTCCCGTCAGCAATATGAAGCTTTACTCTGTCTCCATAGCCTAACTCCTTCATCTTTGCCATCGCCTTGTGTGCCAGTTGTGCCCTGACCTCAACAGTATAAACTTTTTCGTGTATTTCTGCAAGAAGTGCAGTTTGATAGCCGGAACCGGTACCCACTTCAAGGATCCGGTCTCCCTTCTTAATTGAAAGCGCCTGGATCATATATGCAACGATATACGGTTGAGAAATAGTTTGATTCTCTTCAATTGGCAGAGGCCTGTCGTCGTAAGCTCTGTCCCAAAGATCTGCAGGTAGGAATTCGTGTCTGGGGACTTCTGCCATAGCTCGGAGTACTTCCTTATCTACAATATCTCTGGCTATTAATTGAGTTTTTACCATCTGCTCCCGTTTTTCCTTAAAAGATGAGTCTGTAGAAACCATGTTTTTTAAGAATTTTTTTATTGTGTACATCAAATTTACACTGCCAGCTGATTTCTTGAGCCTTCACTCATTTCTCTTTTAATTATCTCTTTGTAATAATTAATTCTTGTTGTAGGGTTATCGAGCTCCCCGCTGAAACGTTTCTCTGCATTATTATAAATAAGTTCAACCGGTATCTCTTTAATGTTGAGTCCTAATTTCCAAGCCTGCATCCACAATTGCAGAGGCATGCCGTAGCCTTCTTCAGTCAGCTTCATTTCCTTAATTGCATCAGTTTTATACGCCTTAAAACCACAAAATGAGTCTGTTAACTCAAGCGTTGTTGTCTCATTCAGTATTCGGGTTATCTCCATATTTATTGCGTATCTGTCTGGTGGGATTTGTGGATTTAATTTATTGGCTTGTACCAGGTATCTTGATCCTGAAACAATATCATAGTTTGATATTTGAGCCAGGAATATTTGTACTTCATCCGGTATATGTTGACCGTCGCAATCCATTGTAATTATGCTGTCGTAGCCATTTGAAATTCCGTATTTGAATGCGTCAATAATTGTCTGTCCATAGCCACGATTTTTCTCATGGATGATAGTGTTTATATTTTTAATATCTGACAATTGATCTTGCGTGCCATCTGTAGACCCGTCGTCTATAACCAGTATGTCTAAATCGTATTTTTTTATTTGCGAAATAATAAAACCGATATCTTTTTTTTCGTTGTAGGCTGGTAGTGCTATGAGTGTATTCATGGTTAAAAATTTTGTACTGAAAGTGACAAACTTATAATCTTTTCAATCTTATAATGTAAACAATTTAAATCAAGAAAAATATACACATGGGAAAGAGTGTACGGGAATCATAAATTATAGTATGTAAACGTGTATTTTTTGCTTGACAATAATTAAGTCGCATGATACAAGCCACTTATAGTGTGGGAGAGAGTGTAAAGAGTACTGACGATTGCGACTTAATTATTGTTCTAGCTTTTACAATTTTAGAAGGAGGAAGTTTCTATGGCTGCTAAAAAACCAGCTAAGAAGACGGTTAAAAAAACAGTTGTTAAATTATGGACAAAGGCAGAATTGAGTACGTTGAAAAAAGAGTATCCGAAAAGTGATACACAGAAACTTGCGAAGAAACTTAAGAGGACGTTGGAAGCTGTTCGTTTCCAGGCAAAAAAGCATGGTCTGAAAAAAACAAAAACATATATGCAGTCTTTATATAAAGCAGCCAGTAAGCCAGCGAAGAAAAAGGTAG
>JABGRF010000250.1 GCA_018648405.1 Candidatus Scalindua sp. | reverse complement strand
GTATAATGCAGGCTTTCTTCGAAAACGAATCTCCGGGACATTTTGGAATTACCGGCCTTGCAATACTTGATAGCAACAAAAAGGTGATAAGTGCATATTCAGCAAAAATGAGAGATATGGCAGCAGCTATCATTGGTTCCAGCTATAGCGGTATCAAATTTAAAGGAGATGAAACGGCTACTCACAAAATACTGACCCTGTTCCGTGCTGACAAGAAAAATCGCATGGGTACAAAGGGAGTTGAAATAGCTTATGAAATTCGTCAGCAAAATGGTGAGATAACAAACTGGCTGATCTTCCAACTGGAAATGGAACATCTCGACAGAGAGTACGGCATCGATACAAAGATATTGTCAGGAATAGATTTCCAGAAAGATTAGGGAAAGAGATGGCTTCCAAAGTGCCGGATTCAAAATTTATGATTTAGTTAGTGCCGTTAATAAAGAAGTAAATAAATTCAGAATATTACGCATTTTAATCTCTTGACAAATGGAACCAACTTGCCTAGACTAGTCTAAAACCAGTCTTAAGGAGAATATTTATGACAACAGTCGGTGCATACGAAGCAAAAACCCATTTACCCAAACTATTAAATAGAGTAGCAAAAGGCGAGAAAATAGTAATCACTAAGCACGGCGTACCAGTGGCAGTATTACAACAACCAGAATTAACAAAAAAAACAGCACCTCAAGATGTTATCGCTGGCCTGAGAGAATTCCGAAAAGGCCACTCTTTGAAAGGCATCTCTTTAAAAGAAATGATCGAAGAAGGAAGACGATAGATGGAAAATAAATTCGTAATAGACAATTCTATTGTTATGACATGGTGTTTTAATGATGAATCCAGTAAATACTCAGATATTATTTTAGATAGTTTAGAAAATTATGAAGCTCTGGCTCCAGCTATATGGCCACTTGAAGTAGGAAATGTTGTCTTGGTCGCAGAACGTAGAAAGCGCTTAACAGAATCAGATGGAATTAGATTTCTAAATTTAATTAATGAACTTCCAATTACCGTACAACAGGAAACACCTGATAGAATGCTGAAAGAGATATTTGCTTTAGCCCGGGAATGCAACATCTCTTCATATGATGCTTCATATTTAGATTTAGCTATGAGGAATGGCGTTCCGATCGCAACTCAAGATTCAGGTTTAAAAAAAGCTGCAAAACGATGTGATATCACTTTGTTTAAAGGCCGACAGGGATAAACAAAAACTCTAGTTTGGGTTTATAGTCTGTAAAGAAATGTTTAGTTTAAACTTGTTATTTGAACTGCCAGGCCGGTTACATTTTCCGTCACTATACACTAGCCACCCAACTCGGATCAAAACGGGCATGGCAGCTTGGACATATCAGGATAATTTTACACTGTTCTTTTGTCTGTCGTACAAAAGAGGTATGAAAACCATCTTCGTATCCACATTCAGGACAGATATGGAGTTCCTCTTCTATTGTTATCTGCTCCGGTTCCTTACTCATCAATTACTCCTTCCACTTGATCGAACACCCCATTGATGGGTATTGATCGGAAGATGGCTTATTTCCTCCGAGCAGTGCTTCAATAGCATCGCTCAGATCGTGCGATGTTACTTTTTCTGGATGCTGCCAGTTGTCATCTATCTGGCCGTGGTAACACAGCTCCCTCTCTCTGTTGTAAACGTATATATCAGGAGTACATTGAGCCTTATATTTCTTTGCAACAGCTTGATCTTCATCTCTCAGGTATGGAAAGTTGTATCCTTTTTCCTTCGCCCTCTTAACCATATTTTCAAAATTGTCGTCAGGGTATTTGATTCCATCATTAGGGTTGATTCCGATAAGCTGGACATTTCGTTCTGCAAATTTATCCTGCAGTTGAATAAGTCGGTCATCCACCGCATGAACATAAGGGCAATGGTTACACATAATGACAATAACTAAAACGTCCTTATCATTATAGTCAGCAAGAGAGTGCATTTTACCATCTATACCCTTTAAGCAAAAGTCTACCGCCTTTGTCCCTAATGGTACATTGATTGATTTTAGCAGAGCCATTTCAACCTCCTATAATATAATCGATTTATTTCACTTTTTCGATAAAGCTCTTGAATGCTTCTTCAATGATCTTTTCGTGCTGTTCCGGAGTCTCAGCCCTTCCATATTTTTTTATGATCTTGTCCCATTCTGGTGTTCCGTGGTATTGATGACATCCCATGCATAATCCCTCTCTCTCTACAATATTTCTTTCCTTCTCATTTAACGGCCTGTCTTCCGGCAGCGGCATGTTCTGAATCTGTTTGCCGCTCCGCGTAACCAGCTGGTCAAGTGCAAATGGAAAGTCAGTAATCTTCGGGACTTGCCATTTACCGGTCTTCGCACCAGGAATATCACCATATACACCTTTTGACAAATCCTGAAAGAGAGGGCTGTCTCCCAGAATCTTCCCGGCGCTCCTTGAATTAGCGGTACCGTATCCTATAGCCTTGGGATTAGTGTGGCAATCCTCACATGTCCGTGCAACCAGTGAGATTGAATGAGGTTGTAGAGGGGCAAGTGTTGGAGAGTTATGCCCGGTTGAAGTGGTGTATGTTTTATTAAGTGCCTTAATCTCTCCATTTTCGTCAATATATGTGTAGAAAACCTGGCACCCAGGAGCAAGCGGTGATACCTTTTCCCTCAAATTCATTCCCAATATTGGACTTTCCCACCTCAGAAAGGAACGATTTTCCAATGCCAGGTTACCAGGTTTTTTCGACACCGTCTGCCTGCCGGTTACAGGATCAACCTTTTTCGAAGTAGTAATCCAGTCGGTACCCTCCACCCTTCTGTCATATTCCATATGGCAACCAAAACACTGAGGAGCCCATGTGGCGTGGCACGCATAGCACTCCATCTTCTCCATATGCTTGTGAATGGTCGACATAGCAACCTTACCCTGTTTCGTCTTGTAGGTATCGGTTTCATCTATTTCCTTCAACAGAGGTATCTTATGCTTCTTTCCGGTAAACCTGCTGTATACATATGACGTATCTCCCTCTCTTCTCCAGTTCTCTTTTACGTTTCCTCTTGAAGTAAGCAGATACTCCACACTATTTTTTTTGTATGTCCCCCTGGCACCATCCAGAGTTACTGGTGTTCCATGCCCTACGGACAGCTCCCAGGGAAATTTTTCCGGTGTCCCATGGCAGTCGTAACAGCTGATCTCCACCTGGTATAACGTTGCCGGGTAAATGTTGCCGTCACCATGCACATCAATTGACGTGTGACAGTCGACACACTGCATACCTCTTTCAAAATGGACATCCTTACGCACATGCATATACTCTTTCGTAAAGAGAGGTTTCTGCGCCTCTCCTTTTTCATCAAAAGGAGCGGCATGAGCGTCCTTTATATAATCAAACTCAAACATCCCCACAAAGGTAGTTCCTATCCTCTTTCCACGTGTGTGACAGTGAGTACACTGAGCTGCCGGAATTGCTGTAGTAATACGATGTCTTAACGGATGAGGACGCTCACCGGTATTTTTAATATGTGGATCATCTCCCTCGTACTTCCCATCGTTTCCATAAAGCATGTGGCAGGCGGCACAGCCCGATGCCCTGAGATCACCCCTTTTACCTCTTCCTTCTCCCCATACATGGCATCGTCCGCACTGTTTCCTATAAGTATCTGAGAAACCAGCTTTTTCTTCCGATCCGAATATACTTACGCCCTTCTCGAAGTCCGGTATCTCCTCCACACTATCAAGCCTTCTCAGATATCCGAACTTAATGGCTTTCTCTGTCCACTCCTTAAATTTATCAGTGCCTACACTAGGAACCGAACCTTCCGTATCCACCATGTCAAAGTTGCCATAGGGAAAGGTGCCCTTCGAGATGACACCGTTTGAAGAGAGATTTTTATTTACGATACCCGTCTGAAGTGAATGAAGCGACTTGGAGAGACGGGTAGTATAGTTTTTGCCAAGGGTACCTGACGGGTCAAGGGTGGCAGTCTGGCCTGACATTATCTCCCCTCCAACTGGCTCATCAAGAGGCTTACCCATTAAAGTAGTAATACTCCCCTTTCCATCATGACACTTTGCACAACCTTTTCCCTCATGAAGTACCCACATACTGGATGGATTGGGGATGAGACCAGTATGGGATTCCTCTTTATTGTCAGATGATGGAACACCCTCGTGGCAGATAGCACACTCATACCCTCTTCCCTTTCCATATTTCTGTTCGGCAAACAGCAGGAGATACGGCTGCATTCTGTCATTAATAACCTCAATCCCTTCATGGCATGACATACAACCCTTATCTTCACCCTCTACGTTTGAGATATTTTTGGCACTGACGCTTCTGGTAATGGCGGAATCAGATATTGTATTTGTCTGCATGGTTCCGGATTCAGGTACAGCTTTGCACGCTCCAATCATCCCGGAAAGAGCTGTAAGAATTACTACTATCAATAATTGTATATTTTTCATGGTATTTGCCTTGGTATTTTAAATAACTGATTACAATTGACTAATGAGTAGTATTATACAGAGGTTATATGGATTTTCCCATAGATGATATTCTGAAAATTGATACACAATCACTCAAAAAACAGATATTTTGTTTAAAATAACAACATATACTACCCGTATTACTCATACTTTTTTGTTCTCTATCTGATAAATAGATAAACTATTTTGAAATTTATACCGTCTTGTAAAATTTATCTACAAAAGAGATCTTTTTTAACTAGCGTAATATGAAAAGACCCTCCTCTCTGACTAAAGTCATAAACACCAACTACGCATAGAGTTATGCAGGACAAGCCGTCAAAAGACGCTCCGATAATTACTCAGTTCAACAAAGAGCTCTCAAAGGTTAGCACGAATGTATAAAACCAGTAAAAATGTTTAAACATTAAACATTTCTAATAGTCCAATTGGCAACTATTTTGCTCTCTAAACTGCGCTTATTGTATCAAAATTACAATGCTGACAACGATCTAACTTGAAATACAAATACAATATCTTCTATTAACCTGAAAGTTAATCTATTTAGGAGTGGTGAAATAAAAATGAATGCTTTTAAGACTTATGATGAATCAAAAGCACACGAGATAGTTGAAGGAATCTATTGGGTGGGCTTTGCAGATAGAAAAGCGGGATTTTCCAATAATCCATATATTCTGGATGATGGAGAAGATGTGATACTTTTTGATCCCGGTTCGAGAGCACCGGAACATTTTAACATAGTGAAGGAAAAAGTGTGTTCAGTTGTGGAACCGGAGAGAATCAACTACATTGTAGCTCATCACCAGGACCCTGACATATGTGCCGCGATACCACTGTTCGAAGAGATAGTTAATCCCAGGGTAAAGATTATAACACCAACCAGAGCGGCGCCATTTATGAGATATTATGACTCGGTTTCTGAGGTGATTACTGTTGAAGACGGTGAACCATTTTCATTAAAAAGTGGCAGAATTTTAACGTTTGTGCATACCCCTTACGTACACTTTGCGGGTTCAATGGTAACATACGACGAAAAGACAAAGACGGTCTTTTCAAGCGATATATTCGGGGGATTCTCTATAGATTGGAATCTATACGCAAACGAGAATTATCTCGAAGCATTTAAAGCTTTTACAGAACCATATCTGGGATCAAAACTCGCATTAGATAGCGCATTAGATAAATTAGAAACAATAGCAATAGAAAGAATATGCCCGCAACATGGTTCTATAATTGACAAAGACATCGAAATATATATGCAGGCCGCTCGGGAATTAGAAGTGGGCACCTGGGTTTAAATCTTGAAATTCACACAGAAAAGAGGACTAGAAAAATGAGTAACCAAAACGGTTATCTTGCAATATTAACGGCAATTGTTCAACGGCAATTTGGAGTGCTGGGAACCGAAAAGGCTCTGGCCGGTGCAAAAGAGGCCGGATTAGAGGTTCTTGATAACGGTACTGTAGAAAGCTTCGCGGGTGACGGCAACAGTGCGACAGAAAAATTAATAGAGTGTTACGTTGGCTACGCTGGAGTGACGGCAAAGATAGGCTGTATAATGCTTGCAAAAAAGATTGCAGGAGAACATGACATTACACTGCCAGATCTATAAACTATTAACTTTTGTCGCGTATATTCAATGATCAACAGATTATCCACCCTTTCGAAGATAACCTGACAAGAAATAATATGAAGACCCATAAATTTAAAACACTAAAATATCAAACACTATTTGTTTCGGTGATCTTATTATGTGTACTGACTACGCTGTCAGGAATGTCAATAAGAAGATCTTTCAAAACGAAAAAACTATCTGATGAATATACTATAAGGAATAAAATTGTCATTCACCTGAATAATGCAACTGGGTGGCAAGCTATTGAACGTGGTTATGGCGCTACGATAATAGGGGATGACAAAGGAAATTCATCGCCCCTGTTTTCAACATTTCTTGAAATGGCAGAGAAGGGAGATTCCGAAGTCTCACAGGCTGAAGAAGAGATAAGAAAGCTTCTGAGTATCATGAAGGATAAAGTACTTGTTGAAAGACTGAATACGTGGCGCAGGAGTTATGAGGCCCATACGCTTACCCGTCCCAGAATCGAAAACAGAGGCATTTCCAAAGATGAGTGGATTGATATCGTTACCCTTAATATTAATAATGAATTCAACTTGCTCGATACCACCTTTACCCCGCAAAGAGAAGAGGAGACGATACTCTATTTAAATAGCGTCCTGCGCCCCAATATTGCAAGGTTATGCGAATATGCAGGAAAAGAGCGGGCTCTTGTCGGTAATGCTATTGCATCCGGAAAACGTTTCTCTGATGAGACAACCAAAGAAATCAAACGCTACCGTTCAGTAGTCGACCAATCTCTAGGACAAGTGATAGCTTTAAAAAAGTTTCCAACTACTTCAAGTCGAATGAAACTGGCTATAGAGACATTTGAAAAAGAATTCATGCAATCATTTCAGCTTTTAAGGGAGAACGTTTTCTCGGCAAGTGAGAGGCAAGAAGAAGAGCAAAAGAGAGCTGAAACACAAATTGATAAAAGAATTCTGACATTTCGTAATTATTTACATGGAATATCTACTGATCTGCTGAGTATGAGCAAGCATAAGAGTGTGGTCGCATTAGCCAGATCATTGAGGGAAGAAGACAATACTCAACTATCTGAGCAGCTGATTTCTGTTGAAAATCTAATTAGCTCCTTTTCTCAGATAAAAACTGTCTTTGGACAGATTAGGATTTTGGATAATTCCGGTTATGAGCGAGTGCGTGTTAATTTTGATGGTGATACCAGCAAAATAATTCGTGGCCCACTATTACAAGACAAGAGTGACAGATACTATTTTACAGATTCCATAAATCTACCATTAGGAAGTATTTATGTATCTTCGCTTGATCTCAACATAGAACACGGAAGCATTGAAACACCATATAAACCTGTTATGCGTTTTGCAACACCCGTTCATACAGACGGAGAGCAAAGCTGTATAGTAGTATTCAATTTGTCAGTAAATACTTCCTCTCTTTTACACAAAGGCATAGAAATTGAAAAAGGAGAAGACTATATATTAGCTAATCAGAACGGATTCTACATCCACCACCCGGATAAAGTGAAAGAGTGGGGAATGATGCAGCGATTGAACATATCACATCATAATATAAAACAAGACTATCCTGATGCTAAAGAGCAGATTCTTTCAGGAAAGAAAGGAAATATCCGTCTGGCATCAGGAGAAGTAATTGTTTACAAACCATTTTTTCTTGATTTTGATTATGAAACAGACAAGTCCTGGATATTTATTAAACAAGTCAAAGGGATAGAGTATCCGGTTAGCGCTGCAGCCTGGTTTGACGCAGCAACAGAAGCAATCAATACAGGATTGGCCATATCAAATTTATCCAGTAGAGATGCAAGTGTCGCCGTGTTGAAAATGGAAGCGACTGCAAAGAGAGGTATGTGGATCGGCTACATAATTCTTGGTTCTACAATTTTTGTTTTCGCTCTCTTCATTCAGTGGTTGAGAATTCGGGTTCTAAACCCTATCCAAAAATTAACCGGGGTTTCACAAGAAATTGCAAAAGGCGACTTTTTGCAAAGAGCTGAAGTTAAGTCGAGAGATGAGATTGGAGCACTGGCCAACGGCTTTAACATGATGACTAATCTACTTACTAAAGAAATTAATGAAAGAAAAAGTTTATCTTGTGCTGTTGAACAAAGCCCCACTTCAGTAATGATTACGGATTATGAAGGCAAGATTGAATATATCAATCCCAAGTTCACAGAATTGACCGGTTACACTTCTGAAGAGGTACTTGGGCAAACCCCAAGCATAATAAAATCCGGAAAGACTCCCCTCGAAGAATATAAAAAAATGTGGGATACTATCAAATCCGGTAGTGACTGGCATGGAGAATTCTGCAATAAAAAGAAAAACGGTATACTCTACTGGGAACAGTCATCTATTTCGCCCGTCAAAGACAGTGATGGTAATATTACTCACTTTACTTCAGTTAATGAAGACGTTACAAGACGCAAGCGGATAGAAGAAGCGCTTAAAAGGAGTGAAAAAATTGCTCTGGTCAAGATGAAAGAAGCGTTCGACGCCCAAAAAAGGGCAGAAAAGATCGCTATTACAGAAGAGATCCTCGGCAAAGTCATGCACCTGACGCATCAAACTCTGGATACACAAGAATTTCTCAAAATGTCATTGAATATGATACTGGATTCTCTGCCATGGCTGGGTTCTTTCTCCCGTGGAGGTATCTTTCTCACTGACTTAGATGAACAAACAGATACCCTGAAACTCGTCACAAATCACAATCTTGCACCAGAACTACAGACGCTGTGCGCACAGGTCCCTTTCGGGAAATGTATGTGCGGCAGAGCGGCAGAGAAGCGTGATGTTCAATTCTCTGATTGTGTAGACGATCGTCACGATATTCGCTTTGAAGGTATGAAACCGCATGGACTCTACAACATACCCATAATGCAGGAAGAGAGACTGCTCGGAGTTTTAGTACTTTATCTCCGGGAAGGCCACAAGCGGGTGGAGAACGAAGTAACATTTCTGCGTAAACTCTCAAATGTGTTAAGCATAGGTATTTCACGCAGGTATACTGAAGATGCGCGGGAAAGGGCAGAAGTAGCATTACGTAAGGAGGCGAAACTTGTTCGTCTATTGCAGGAAGTAGCAGTCACCGCCAATGAAGCACTTACTTTAGAAGAAGCTATGCGTACCAGTCTTGGCAAAGTATGCGAGTTTACAAACTTCTCACTTGGACATGTATACATGTTGAACGCAGAAGGTAATATGACACCTACTGACCTATGGTATTTCGATCATTACAAGAGGTATAAAGAGTTTATGAAAGATACTGAAACTACAACATTTGTCAAAGGTGCCGGCTTGCCGGGACGGGTTTTGGAAAGCAAAAAACCCTTGTGGATTTCAGATTTAATAGAGGATCCTAATTTCCCCAGGGCAAGATTATCTGAAAGCACTGAAGTTAAAAGCGGATTTGCTTTCCCCATATTGGAAAGAAACGAAGTTGTAGCAGTGTTAGAGTTCTTCTCCTCAGAAAAGTTAGAACCGGATCAATCCTTACTGCAAATCATATCTCCCCTTGCTACACAATTGGGCAGGGTAACGGAAAGAAAACGGGCGGAAGAAGAACTGCATGTTGCCAAAGAGGCAGCAGAAGCTGCTAATACAGCCAAGAGTACGTTTCTTGCCAATATGAGCCATGAGATACGCACACCAATGAACGGTATAATGGGCATGGCGGATCTCTTACTAGGCACAAAGTTAACTCATGAACAGCGTGGATTTGCAGATACTGTTCGAGACAGTACAGGCTCTCTACTTACCATCATTAATGACATCCTGGATTTCTCCAAGATAGAGGCCGGGAAAATGGATTTAGAGAACATAAATTTTGATCTGCGTATTGCCGTGGAGAGTACCATTGATATTCTCGCCATTAAGGCATATGAGAAGAGTCTGGAAATATCCTATTTTGTGAGCCCGGAAGTACCGTCCCTATTGCGTGGTGATCCGGGACGGTTACGGCAGGTTTTGATTAACTTTACCGGAAATGCCATCAAATTTACAGACAGCGGAAAAGTAGAAATTAATGTAATTCTTGTGGAAGAGACAGAATCTCATGTCACAGTACGGTTTGATGTCAAAGATACCGGCATAGGAATACCTGCTGATCGTATGGATCGTCTGTTCAAATCATTTTCTCAGGCAGATGCATCTACTACCAGGCAGTATGGCGGCACCGGACTGGGATTGGCAATTTCTAAACAAATTACTGAATTGATGGGAGGACAAATCGGTGTGAAAAGCAAAGAGGGGGAAGGTTCTACTTTCTTTTTTACAGCTGTGATGGAAAAACAACCTTATGATCAGCAGCCGATTCCAACAGATCTGGGAGACATAAAAAATAAACGGGTATTAATTGTTGACGATAACGGTACTAATCGTAACATCTTTAGCAAGTACCTCGAATCCTGGTCTTGCCGGACTGAAGAGGCTATCTCTGCTAAGGAAGCCATGAAGAAGCTGTATGAAGCTGTTAATAATAAAGATCCATTTGAGATTGCCCTGCTTGATTATAGTATGCCTGAGGTAAATGGAGAATCACTTTGCAAGGATATCAAGGCAGATCCAAAATTTAAGAACCTGATCCTTGTGATGCTGACTTCTGTTGGTAGTAGAGGGGATGCAGAGCATTTTAAAGAGTTGGGATTTGCGGCATATCTGAATAAGCCGATAAAGCAATCACTGCTGCTGGATTGTCTCAGGATAGTTACCGGAGAAACTGCAAGTGATGGGGAAGATACAACCGGTCAAATAGTTACCAAATATTCTATCTCTGAGGATCATAAACAACGTGTTCGCATACTTCTGGCAGAAGATAATGTTGTCAACCAGAAGATTGCATTACATATATTGGAAAAGAAACTTGGATACCATACGGATGTCGCTGTTAATGGCAAAGAGGCCGTCGACTTGTTGGAGAAATTTGATTACGACCTGGTATTGATGGATTGCCATATGCCGTTGATGGACGGTTATGAAGCTACCAGTACCATACGTGATGAGAATTCAGCCGTTCTGAATCATAAAACCCCGATAATAGCCATGACCGCTAATGCCATGAAGGGCGATCGCGAAAAGTGCCTTAAGGCTGGTATGGACGATTATGTATCCAAGCCGATCAACAAAAAGACGCTTGCCGATGCAATAGACAGGAACCTGAGTAACGGAAAAAAACGGCAATTATCGACAACATCAGTACCGGAAATAACAGCATCTAAAGAGACAAAGCAAGATGTGACAGAGACAATTTATTCCGAATATGCAGATGATTCAGATCTGAGAGTACTCATCGATGAGTTTGTTGCCGGGTTGGAAGAAGATACAGAGTCTATGCGCAAGGCGTTAAAGAGTAGTGACCATGAAGGTCTACAACGGCTGGCGCACCAGATGAAAGGCGCAGGAGGCAGCTATGGATACCCAATGTTGACTAAAGTAGCAAAGACACTGGAAGAGGCAGCAAAAGCTGGGGATATTGAAACCTGCACAACTGCTTTGGACGAGTTTGAAGTACTTTGCCATGCAGCGGATCAAGGCAGAAAGGTACAAACCTGAGAATCTCGAATTGTAGCCTGAGCTCTTTTAACAGAAAGACTGCAGCATTTTTAAAGTAGAATAGAGAAAGCATTCTCTGAGTAACCAGTTATGCAGGATGGATTATAAAACATGAAAGTTTTAATTGTAGACGATAACACAAAAATCATGGCTATTGCCGAAGTTCATCTGAAAAAGGAAGGCCTTGAAGTTCTCTGCGTAGAGGATGGAAAAAGCGCACTGGAGTCGGCTCGACAGGAAAAGCCGGATTTGATTCTTCTGGATGTGGACATGCCTGATATGTCCGGATTTGAGGTTTGTCAGATCCTGAAGGATGATGCCGAACTTGTTATGATTCCGGTCGTTTTCCTTACTGCTGCAGATGACAATAAAAGCCGTGTCAGAGGGCTGGATCTAGGTGCTGTAGACTACGTCACAAAACCTTTTGACTCATTCGAATTACGAGCCCGGGTAAGAGCGGCCTTACGTACCAAACAATTGCAAGACCAGTTAGCAACCATGAACCTTGAGCTTGAGGAGCGTGTGGATCAAAGAACAGAGGAAATTAAACAGCTTCTCGAACAAAAGGATGCGTTTGTCAACCAACTCAGTCATGATTTGAAAACACCCCTGACTCCTCTTGTAGCACTTTTGCCAATGGTCGCCGAACGAACTGAGGATGTCGAGTCTAAGAAAATGCTGGATTTGATAATGAATAATGTCGACTACATGAGAAATCTGACAGAAAGAACACTTCAACTTGCACAATTGAATTCACCCGAAGTCTCGTTAAGAGTTGAAAAAGTTGATCTCGCAAGTGAAATCAGGAATACCATTGAAAGCCTATCATCTGTATTCAAAGAGAATGGGATTGAGATCGTGAACAATACGACCACGCCTCTTGACATTGAGGCAGACAGAATGTTGATCAAAGAATTAATTCATAACCTTGTTAGCAATACAATTAAATATACAAATGGAGATGGAGTTGTAACGTTTGAAAGTTTTCTGAAGGATGATAATGTAGAGATATCCATTAAAGATACAGGGATAGGAATGACTATCGAGCAGCAAAAACGTATATTTGAAGAATTCTACAAGGCAGATGATTCAAGGACTGATCGTTCCTCAACCGGGTTGGGCCTTACCATCTGCAAACGAATAGTCGAAAATCATGGTGGATCTATCCGGGCTGAAAGTCAGGGATCCGGACACGGGACAAGTGTGCATTTTACACTCCCAATCAGACAAAGTGAGAAATAGTAATTTAATTGGAGTAGAAAAATGAATAAGGAAATAATGGTGGTAGATGACGACCCCTCCATCAGGTCTACTGTTGATATTATTCTCAAAACAAGTGGATATTCAATCTGTGCTGTTGAGAGTGGACAGGGATGTCTGGACAGGCTGAGAGAGGGTTTCAGAGGCTTGATCCTGATGGACGTTATGATGCCGAAAATGGACGGATGGGATACTATTGCAGCGATTGAGGACGAAGGGCTGTACAAAGGAAATGTTATCTGCATGCTTACGGCAGTGCATGATCCCTGTCCAAAATTGGAAAAGCTGACAGAGTACGTAATGGACTACGTGAGAAAACCATTCACTTCCGAAGAACTTTTGGAAGTAGTGACAGAGTATATTGAATACGTACAGTAGGAAAAGTGCGGTGGAGCCTTATAAACAATGAAAAAACGAAATATAGTAATTATTGGAATTTCAACTGGTGGCCCTAAAACATTGAGAGGTTTCTTTGACGGGTTACCACTTTTGGACGCAAGTATCGTGCTCGTTCAGCATATGATAAAGTGTGCAAACCGGTCATTATGTGCGACATTAAATAGTTTAACTGAAATGGAAGTTAAGATTGCCAGTCATGGAGAATCAATGAAACCCGGAGTTGTATACTTTGCACCAAGTGAAGTTCATCTGAAACTCATTAATAATAAGATGATACAACTGGTTGAAAGCCCGAAGGTGTGTTTTGTACGTCCAGCAGTGGACGTAACGATGAAATCAATCAGGAAAACAGCGGAAGACAATATTACAGGAGTCATTATGACTGGTATGGGAATGGATGGGACAGACGGATTAAGCTACATAAAATCTATAGGAGGAGTTACGTTTGCCCAGGATGAAATCACCAGTGTAGTCTGGGGAATGCCCAAGTCAGCTATTAAAACTGGGAAGGTAGATTATGTCCTGCCACCGGAAGGCATTCGTAAAAAACTGATTTCACAACTGGGAAGATTACCGGGTTAGACTCTACGGCTTCACATGCCAGAGTGACTGGGAATGATGTCACACTAAGCAGAGTTGAAGTGTTTTCAGCATTAAAATTAATGGCATAGATTTAGTTGGAAGAACAATCAAACTCCTGTTAAGCTATCTGGAACCATATTAATAAGTATCAATGGCAACTTTAACGGAAAACAAATGGAAAGTAATAAATTATTTGATAAGGACGAGTTACTCAAAAAGTTTGATGGAGATGAAGGGTTTTTAGGAGAACTTATAGAGGTATTAATAAATGACGTCCCAGAGCAACTTTCCGGAATTCAAAAGGCTGTTGACAGCCGTAATAGTAACGATATAGAGAGAGCGGCACACAAGCTGAAAGGAGCAATTGCTAATTTTGAAGAGAAAGCAGCTTTTGAAGCAGCTTTACAATTGGAGCTGATGGGCAGGGAAAGCAGACTGGATGGAGTTGAGGAGGCTTATAATACTTTGGTGAAAGAGGTAGAATGCCTGGTAAATGCATTAAAGGAATTTGTTGAATGAAAGTATTAATTGCAGACGACGAGAATATAACAAGGCGCAGATTGGAAAAGCTTTTGACAGACATGGGCTATGAGGTTGTATCATGCAAGGATGGTCTTGATGCCTGGGATGTAATTAAGTCAAAAAATGCGCCAAGTCTTCTGATACTCGATTGGATGATGCCTGGAATGGATGGTGTAGAGATATGCCGTAAGGTAAGAAAACTGGCCAGGGAACCGTATACATTTATACTGTTACTTACATCTAAGGGCAAACATGATGATTTTGTCAAAGGAATGGATGCAGGGGCAGACGACTATATTACCAAGCCGTTCGATCAAAATGAACTAAGGGTTCGCCTGAAGGCAGGAAAGCGTATTATTGAATTGAATGAAGAGCTTTTGTCTGTACGTGACAATTTTGCAAAACAAGCAAGCAATGACGAGTTAACTGGCTTGTATAATCGTCACTACATGCTGGAAATCCTTAGAACGGAGTTTGCACGTGCGCAGAGATACAAAACAGATTTATCTTGTATCCTGCTTGATTTGGACTGTTTCAAAGACGTTAACGATACATTTGGGCACACCTTTGGTGATTTAGTTTTACGTGAATTTTCTGAGGAGCTAAAGCAAAATGCACGAAAAACTGATATTCCCATCCGATATGGTGGAGAAGAATTTATGGTACTTCTCCCGAACACCGGTATTGCCGGGGCACAAAAACTGGCTGAAAAAATTCGTACAAGATGTGAAAAGAAGAAGTATGTCGATGGTAACAATTCAACAACTGTAACTGTAAGTATAGGTATTGCATCTCTAAAACAGCACCAACTAACAGAGGGTAGAGAGATTATTGCATGTGCAGACAAAGCCCTTTATCAATCTAAGGCAGAAGGAAGAAACAGGATTACTGTTTACATGAAGAAACCTTCCTGGATATCTGAAGATAATAAAATTAGTGAAGACCGTGATTTAGGACACCTGAAAGAAAGTCTTTCAGTGATTTTAGAAAAAACAAAAAAATCTTCTATAGAATCGTTAGAACTTCTGACTCGTGATCTAGGTGGTAAGGAACACAAGCAACATAATCACGATGTAAAGAGATACATTAACCTTATCGGTGAAACACTTGCCCTTCCTCCCTCTATTATCGAAACTTTTAAGCGTTCGGCAAATTTTCACGACAATTTTAAAGTTTTACTGAGAAAAACTTTAAAAGCTAAAAATAAAGTGTTAAACAATGAAGAGAGGAATGAGATTGAAGACCATCCGTACATGCTATCAGAACTGATAGACATGTTCGATTTTTTTGCCAACGAGAAGTCTATACTTCAGCATCACCATGAAAACTATAATGGAACCGGTTACCCCGATGGGCTTAAAGAAAGCGAAATCCCCCTTGGCGCACGAATATTTGCCATGACTGATGCAATCGCGGCAATGTTATCCGGACGGCTATATAAAGCGAAGATGTCTCCTGAAGAGATGATAGCAGAACTTGCTGATAAGGCAGGCACACAGTTTGACCCAATGCTGGTTTCTCTATTTTTTGATATCATTGAGAGGCAAGAACTTTTTTCTGTGCCAGCAGAGGTCTTAGAACAAGCACGTGAAAAGGTGTGTAAGGCGAGGTAAAAAGAGGAGCGGTCTCACCCTCCGGACCTGGCGTACATGTGCAGTGAATTATTACGGTGAGAAAACAGGCATTAAAATATAGTTTTTGACAAAATTATTTAAAAGTTAGAGGATTTACCAATATGAGCTCTCAAGCAGCATCAACACTTATTGCCAGGCTTCAATCTATACCGACTTTGCCAACAGTGGCACTTCGTGTCATGGAGATCACTGCTAATCCGAAAAGCTCAGCGAACGATCTCATGGACATTATCAGTCCGGACGTATCCCTTACTACGAAGATACTCAAAATTGCCAATTCTCCATTTTATGGTCTTACAAGAGAAATATCCTCCCTTCAACACGCTGTAACTGTCCTGGGTTTCAAGGAAATCAGGAATCTGGTAATATCTACTGTTGCATTTGATAGTTTTAAGAATTTGGGGAAAAACAATAAATTTGATATTAACAAATTCTGGAGGCACTCCTTCTATTGCGCACTTGCGGCAAAGACAATTGCTGTCGATATGAAGATAGAAAGCAGTGAACTATTTGTAGCAGGCCTGGTTCATGATATAGGGAAATTAGCCATGTATATCACCTTTCCCGGTGAATTTATGATGCAGGCAGAAATCATGAACCCTTTAAAAATAAAATACACAGCCTTTGAAGCAGAGAAAGACGTCTTTGGGATGACTCATGATGAAGTTGGAATGAAACTTCTCAAGAAGTGGATGTTTCCGGAAAGCCTGCTGACCGCAGTCGGTTATCATCATCACCCACAGGAAGCAGACAAAAAGTCTAACTTTCCGATGATTGTACACGTTGCCGACATCCTTACACATGTTTACGAAATGCAGGATGAGGCGGAAGAAGGAGAGCCTTTTGAAGCCGATCTTTTTTACGGTGATGCGATAAAGCTATCCAAGACATTTGGAATGGAGTGGGATGTATCTGATCTGAGTAGATTCCAGCAAACGATGGCGGAAAATATAGAAAAAGAGGCAGATACCATAAAGTTGTTCTTTTAGTTCAGCTCAATCTACAAGTGTGATTGCAGACACTCCTCGCCTATTCTAAACCCGGCATATACCGGCAAACCTCAGTCCTGTTTTCAGCATGGCTGAACGATAGAATTTAAAATTTCAACTCCACGTTCCAGTGTTTCGAATGTTGCGGCGTAGGAAATTCTGAAATGAGTCTTCTTTTCTGAGAAAACACTTCCGGGTATGATTAACAAATCATGCTTTATTGCCTCCGTAACAAACTCCTCATCAGTTCCCCACGGTACCTGAGGAAATGCATAAAATGCACCGTCAGGCTTGATCAGCTTGTACTGCTCTTTAAGACTGTTACATACGAAATCACGTTTCTTTTTATAATCGTCTACATACGCATCCATATTAATATCCATGGCCTTTACTCCGGCTACCTGCGCAAATGATGGAGCACAAATATAGGTGTACTGCTGAAGCTTCATCATTTCATCTATAATTCTCGCAGGACCAATTGCACTGCCTAATCGCCATCCTGTCATTGCGTATGATTTGGAAAAGCCGTTACAGGTTACCGTATTTTCATGATACTTGCCAATACTCTGATACTCTACGTCATAAACGAATTTCTTGTATATTTCGTCTGAAATAATTATCAGGTTATGTTCTTTTGCAATATCGCTGATCTCTTTAAGACGTTGCGGGTTGTAAACTACACCTGTTGGATTGGACGGACTGTTAATAATGAGGATTTTAGTGCGCGGGGTAATCAACGGCAAGATACGTTCCGGGGTGAGCTCAAAATCAGGATATGTGTCAATAAACTTTGCCTTGCCTCCGCAAAAATTTACAAGATGTTTAAATGACACAAAGTACGGATCCGGTACAAGAACTTCATCTCCAGGGTTAATAAGAACCATAAACGCAAGGGTTAAAGCACCGGCTACGCCGGAAGTAATCATTATGCTTTCGCCCTTGATACCTCGTTCTTTTCTTGCCTTTTCCAGAATCTTTTCACTAAGCTCTGGTATACCCTGAGTGCTTGTGTATCGGTTAAAGCCCCCTTCTATTGCTTCTATTGCTTCTCTCTTTACTTCTTCAGGAATATCAAAATCCGGCTGTCCGATGCTGAGGTTAACCGGATTCTTAATCTTCTGTGCAAGATCGAATACCTTTCTTATCCCGGATGCTTCAAATCCACGCATTCGATCGGCAATCATCAGGCAGTTCCCTTATCACCAGCACCTTCACCTTCGGTCTCTTCTACTTTCTTCTTCACCTTAACCTTCTTCTTTATCTTTTCGATTTTTACCTTAGGCAAGCCGTATACAGATTTTTTTTCATCCCACAAACCTTCATCTGATAAATGCTTGATACGCTCCGGTCTTGTCAGAACATTTCTCTGCCTGACCAATTTACTCTTTAACGTAAGACTTTTGTCAATACTCATTTTTTACCCTTTCTTCCTTATCGCACTTGAATTGGATAGCTACTTGCGAATTGCTTCTTTCCTTCGTATTCTAACTTGCTGATTGAATTCAAAGCCTTCTTTAGTTCATTACTATCCTTAGAATTAAATTTACCCGTACATACAACAATTTCCTTACCTCTCTTTGCTACAAATGTATTGTAATTCGTCATATTTTTGATGGCTTTTGCCAGATCACGTGCCTTCTTAATATGTTGTTTTGTATCGCTGTAAGATATAATCTGAAGAGTCCATTTAATATTTGCAGCCTTTTTATCCGCGACCATCAACGGTTTTTTTGGTGACAAATCTACAGCTTTTATCTTCCTGCCCTTAGGTACCGACTTAACCCCTCCTTCTAACTCAGCATATTCAACAGATTTCTGCACTATCTCAGGCGTTAATTCATTTTTAGTACCAATTTTATAACCGACAAAGAAACACGCTAATGATAGGAAAACCGCACCTAACGCACCAAAAATCAAAGTTTCCTGCTTAATAACAACTTCATTTAGAAATAGTTTTCTAGACTTTCTAGTATCAGGTGGAGCCTCTTCCTCTTTTCGCGAGTCCTGAATCCAGCCAAGCTGTTCCGTCTCTCTCTTTTCATCTACAATAATATCAGGTACAGTCTCCTCTTCAATTTTTTTATGACCCGGTCGGGGTAAGACCGTTGGATTCATCTGCTCTCTTCGAAGCACCTTACTGTCACATTTATCTTCTGCATCATGTGGTGTTTTGAATACTTCAAAAAACTCTTTTGATTCTTTTTCTTTCCCAAACATTACAACCCCTTAATGCAAAGTTAATGATTTATTAGCAATTGGCTATAGAAAGATTTTAAGATTATTTAAACAGAAATGAGCAATTCGTTCCTGAATATATGTCCCTGGCCTAAAAAGGCTATGCTGCCCACACTGGCGGGAAATAATGTGAAGGCAGGTAAAAAAACATCCCTACAAAGGGATTAAGAGTATCTTTAAAATATAAGCCCTAAAGTCTATAAAAAACAGATTTTATTGTCAAGGTTTTTCGCTTATAAAGGAAAGCAGAATGTCACCCGTCCGACGGCTAATAGACTATGTCGCAATGTCACTCTGAGGCTTTAGCCGAAGAATCTCGATTATTCAAGCATTGTACACATTAGATTCTTCGCTTCGCTCAGAAAGACAAGGAGTCATTATTCCGGATTATGACACAAAAAAACTATCAAAATGAAGATTCAACCGTGTAATGGTATAAGCTACAGCGACAAAGAAAATATCTTTGTCTTTCATCTAAAGCTTGTGTATTATTTGGAAAATAATGGACGAATAGAGGCCGCAGTTGTACATTTCGGCATTTCTGCTCAATTTTTCCTGTTTTTCTGGTTAAGAACGAGAATAAGTGTGAATAAGAACGTAATTGAGAAGATTGAAAACCTTCGCACAAAGATACGATATCACGACGGAAGATATTATGTCGAGAATATGCCGGAAATTGCGGACTATGAATATGATCAGCTGATGATAGAGCTGAGAAGCCTTGAAAGTTCCCACCCGAAACTCATCACTCCTGATTCTCCAACTCAACGCGTAGGCGGTGAACCTGTCCCGGAATTTACACCATTCGAACACAATGTACCTATGCTCAGCATAGATAATACGTATTCCGATGAGGAGTTAAGAGAGTTTGACAAGAGAATCAAACGGGTGCTAAAAGGTGCCAGCGATGACCAGTCGATACCGACACCGGAAGACAATGTCGAACCGGTTTATGATATAGAATATGTTGTAGAACATAAAATTGATGGCGTAGCAATTACGCTGTTGTACGAAAATGGAGTTTTCACACGTGGCGCGACAAGAGGTAACGGTTACAGGGGAGACGACGTCACAACGAACTTAAGAACAGTAAAGAACATACCATTGAGGTTTTTATGCATAGATGACATCGAGATACCACCGGAGATTGAAATCCGTGGTGAAATCTATATGCCAGACAAGGATTTTCAGATGCTCAATCAGAACCGCGAAGAAGCTGGAGAACCTCAATTTGCAAATCCCAGAAACGCGACCGCAGGCTCACTTAAACTCCTTGATCCTCAAACAACAGCCAGAAGACCCCTCAGCCTGTTTGCCTATGCCTTAGGATTTGGCGGAAACAGTAAATTTACCACCCACATTGAATGTCTTGAAGCTATAAAGGAGTTCGGTTTTCCCGTAAACCCACACTATAAATTATGTAAAAATATTGATGAAGCTGTCTCATACTGTAATTCCTGGGAAACAAAAAAGAGTAATCTTGATTATCAGATAGATGGAATGGTAATTAAGGTTAATTCGCTGGAACTTCATGATAAACTGGGCTCAACCAGCAAAGCACCACGCTGGGTTATCTCCTATAAGTACCACCCGGAAGAAGCAACCACAAAGATAGAAGCGATAACAGTACAGGTTGGTAAGACAGGTACATTGACTCCAGTGGCAGAATTAAACCCTGTCCCGCTCAGCGGCACAACGGTAAGCAGGGCATCACTTCACAATTTTGATGAGATTGTGAAAAAGGATATCCGCGAAGGAGATCATGTCGTTATCCGCAAAGCGGGAGAAATTATCCCCCAGGTAGTTAAGGTCTTGAGGGAAGAACGCACAGGTGACGAGAAAGAGTTTCCTGTGCCAACAGTATGTCCTGCCTGCAAAGAATCTGTTATCAAAGAAAAAGTATATCTTAGATGTTACAATCCTCAGTGCACCGCCCAGGCGAAGAGAAGGATAATATATTTTGCAAGTAGAAACGCAATGGATATAGAAGGTTTTGGTCCGGCCCTGATCGAACAATTAGTAGATAAAATGATTATTAAGAACTACGCTGATATCTATTCTCTCAAATTTGACGACCTTGTACCACTGGAGAGAATGGGTGAAAAATCTGCTCAAAACCTCATCGATGCAATTGAAGAGAGCAAGACCAGAGATCTACACTGCCTGATCTGTGCACTAGGAATACAGAATGTTGGTTCTCATGCTGCAGAGGTATTATCAAAACAATTCGGTACGCTAGATAAACTAATGAATGCATCTGTTGAAGAATTGGAAGAGATCTTTGAAATTGGCAACATCATGGCAAAAAGCATAGTAGACTTCTTCTCAAACAGTCATACACAAGGCATTATCAACAAACTAAAGGCAGCAGACGTTAATGTCAATGCTACACATAACGAAACCAATACGGCTTCTGACATAGCAGGAAAGTCTTTTGTCGTAACTGGGACTCTAAATGGGTATACACGGAAGGAAATAGAAGATATAATAAAGGGCCTTGGCGGCAGAGTATCATCGTCCATAAGCGGCAAGACAGATTTCCTTATAGCTGGTGAATCACCGGGGTCAAAACTTGAAAAGGCAGAGAAACTAAATACAACAATCTTGAATGAAGATAGTTTTAAAAATTTAATAAATAAAATATAAGCTCACCATGGGGTACAAACTAAAATGGAAAAACTGATAAAGAATGCTTTAAAATCTGCGAAAGCAGATCACCTGGAAATACGTATTAATGAGGGAAGAGGGACCGGAGTCTCTTATGTAGGAAAGGAATTGGAGAGTATAGGTGAAAGCAGTATGATGGGCGGATGTGTACGCGCCCTTGTCAATGGAGGATGGGGATTTGTGGCCTTCAATGATATTGAAAACCTGCCTCGCTACGTCAAAATGGCGTGTGAGCAGGCTACACTAGTTGGTAATAAGGATGTTGCTCTGGCAGAAACCAGGGTAATCAGCGATATTGTACAGACACCGGTTGATGTAGACCCGGCAGACGTCTCGCTGATTGACAAACACGATTTATGTCAAAAGTACAACAACATAATCTTATCTTCAAAAAAAATCCAGACTTCCAGTGTAAGATATGTGGATTCCCACAGTACGCTTTACTTCGCAAACCTGGAAGGAAGCTTTATAGTTTGCAAAAATATATTCTGTGGAGTCTCAGTTATGGCAATGGCAAAAGACGGCATGGATGTACAGCAGGCATATAATTCAATTGGAGATCTCAGGGGATACAGTAAAGTCGAAAACTTCGAAGAGAGTTGTGAAGAGGTTACAAAGAGAGCTGTCGATCTACTTTCTGCAAAACCAGTGGAGGCAGGTAAGCATACAGTAATTGTTGACCCAAAGCTTTGCGGCGTGTTTACACACGAAGCATTTGGACATCTGAGTGAAGCGGATTTTATCTATGAAAACCAGAAGCTACGCGAGATCATGAAACTTGGAAAACGCTTCGGTTCCGATGAATTGTCTATTGTAGATGATGGCACATTAGTAGGAGAAGCGGGTTATAATAAGTATGACAGTGAGGGTACTCCGACTCAAAAAACATACCTGATAAAGGATGGAATCCTGACCAACCGGTTGCATTCAAGAGAGACCGCAGCCAAAATGAATGAGAAACCGACAGGAAATGCAAGGGCTATCAGTTATGGCAGTGAACCAATTGTGCGCATGACTAATACATATATGGAATCCCGCGATCAAACGTTTGAAGATATGTTGGCAGGTGTAGACGACGGCATTTATGCAAAGGGATCGCTTGGCGGCCAGACGAATACAGAAATGTTTACTTTCAGTGCAGAGGAAGCATATAAAATAAAAGATGGAAAGATTTGTGAGCAGGTCCGTGATGTAGTATTGACAGGTAATGTATTTGAAACATTAATGAACATAGATGCAATCGGCAACGATCGTGTCCTGTTCGGAGGTCTCGGTGGATGTGGCAAGGGAGGACAATCCCCCCTGCGTGTAAGCGACGGAGGACCACATATCAGGATTAAAGACGTGACAATTGGCGGCAGGTAAGGTATACAGAGTTAATAGATATTGGAGAATAAATGAAAAACACAGAAAAACCAGAAACAAAGCACGTAGCCAAAAAACGTAAGATAGGTTTCTATATTGGAATTGGAACAGCTATAGGCGCAGGGATTGGTGCTGCTATAGGCAATATGGGTGTCGGGATTGGAGTAGGTGTTGCTATTGGTGCAGGAATAGGCGTTGCCTTAAAAAGGAAGCAGAACGGCTAGTGATAGATTACTGAAGTTATCCAGTTTATTCTACCTGCTTACTTCTTTACTTATTATGTAATAGCCTACCTACAAATAAGTATTTTCATGAAAACCTGGTATGCCAGCCATTGATATTATTTACTTAAGTGATTGCTTAAATCAAGCTTTAACTGAATAAACCATGCAGCACACAGCTTAAGACTTAAATCGATTCAGAACCTCTAATAGCATTCAATAATTAATAAGTTAAAGTTGAAAGCCCTCCCCTATTTTGGTACCATCAGGCCACTTGTGTTTGCCACAATTTATACGGAATTGTCAATATCGAGTGGATAGACATTTCCAAATTATTCCCTGCCAAGCACCGGCTGAGAGTTTCTAAATTTACAAATCATTAAATTGAGGAAACTCTTCCTGGATACTTTGAAAATGGATTGGTCAGAATATCTTTGTGGAAATCAATAGTTTTAAAATGACAAAAAAGAGTGAGTCAATCTTACTACAGCTACGTATAATTATAGCCATAATTCTGTCTATCTGCATCTTCCAATGCAGATCTTTTGCGGACGAGAATAAAAACATAGTGGCACTCAGTGATTATCTAAAAAATCTTAGATTACTGGAAGCCGTTCAGTATACGATAGCAAGGCAGCCAAATATTCTTCTGGACGATTGGCAGGTCAAGGTAAATGAGGGATTATGGCAGATACAGCGTGGAACATTCAATACAACCGTAGGTACAAGCGTTAGCGATACCGTCACCCATACTCCACTCAACAGATATTACCGGAATTACTACGGCACAAGTGAGACAGTAGAACGGGTTACGGAATATAGTGTGGACATAAGCAAAGAGTTTCGTTCCGGCGTTGAATTAACCCCTGATATTACAGTGACCAGCACTGAAGATCTGGCACTTCATCTCACCACAACTCGCAAAACTGAAACCCTTGCAACAGTTTCGTTTGATATCAAAATACCACTGTTAAGAGAACGCGGAAGAGCAGCAAACGCAGCCGACGAAACGTCAGCGAAAATTTTAACAGAAGCAAGCAGGTATGACCTGAACTACACTACCTCTCAGAGTATATTAACTACAGTCAATGAGTATTGGAATACGGTAGCGGCGATGGATAATCTTGAAATAGCTGATAAAGCTGAAACAAGAGCCAGGTATATGCTTGAGAAGACTAAAATACTTGTTGATGCAGGGGAACAGCCCGCCTCAGATATTAGCAAACTTGCTGCAAACCTGCATGGAAAAACCTCTACCCGGATTAATAAAACTCAAGGGCTTTTCGAGGCAAGGCAGACGCTGGGATTGGCGATGGGCTTACGGTTTGATGAAATAGTAGCCACTCCACTGCCATCAGAACCACTGTTAAACATAGATGATGCTGATTTAAATAAGATGCCAATTGCACAGGATCTCAT
>JABGRF010000403.1:1484-3650 GCA_018648405.1 Candidatus Scalindua sp. | reverse complement strand
GCTATGATTGCTTCTGTTGCACATAAGCTCTTACAAGCTTTGCATCATCATAGCTTATCGTACCATTGGAATTTTCAACAATTGGGGCCGTGTGCCACGTCTTTAGAGTTAAAAACATCTCTTCGATTGTGTTGCGTTTTGCAGGGTCAATGAGGCGGTCTATTGCAACATCACGTCCATCCTTTATCAGGCTTTCAAGGTGTCCTGTGATAGTGGAAGTCGCAAGATTGCGGGCCTTCGCAATTTCCTTAATTGAAAGACCTTCCCTGGAAAGTTCATATGTTTTTTCGATTGTCCCTCCTGTCATTTTTTGCCGTGGTGTATTTACCGATGGAGCAACCGGTTCTCTTTCAGGGATAGAAATATCAGGATTTTTGTCTAGATGAGCTTTAATTTCCTTTGTAAAGTCAATGCCGTAACTCTTAAGCTTGGTGTCTCCGACACCGCTGATAGTTATTATTTCATCCAGGGTTGATGGATAGTAAACACACATTTCATGAAGTGTCATGTCTGAAAAAATTATGTACGGAGGTACCTTATGTTCTTCTGCAAGCCTCTTTCGAAGAACACGCAGTTTATCAAACAGAACTTCATCATAAGGCTCAAATCCACTGACTTTAAATGCTTTCGGTTTCTTTCTTATCTCTTCTCTCTTTAATCCCTCGATCTCCTCTCTTCCTAAAAGTATATCCGTACCCTTTTTTGTCAGAATCAGAACCGGATACTGACCTCCATCCTGTGCAATCGCCTCCTGTGCCAGTAGCTCATCAACAATGAATTGCCAATGCTTTTTAGCTTTGTGCTTGCCCGCTCCGTAAGTCTTAATTTCGTTATGCTGAAGCTCACGTATCCGTTTTGTGTCAGCACCGGCAACGATATCGATGATATGCCCAATTCCGAAATATTGGCCTGTCCTTGATATCGCCGACATTACTATCTGCGCGTCGGTAGTTATATCAACCTTCTCGACATCACCCATGCAGATGTCACATGCCCCACAGTTTTCCTCCAAATATTTCTCATCAAAATATTCAAGAAGCTGCCTGCGCCTGCACACATTATGTGAAGCGTATTTGACAGATTTATTCAGCTTGTCCATTGAAACTGTCCGCTCATTTTCATTAGGCATCTGATCTATAAAATATCTAATTTTAGGGATGTCTTGTCTGCCAAAGAAGAGAAGGCAATTAGCCGTCTCTCCATCGCGCCCTGCACGTCCGGTTTCCTGGTAATAACCTTCTATGTTTTTTGGTAAATCTGCATGGATAACAAAACGTACATTTGACTTATCTATTCCCATCCCAAATGCAATTGTTGCTACGATTATGGTAACCCTGTCTCTGCTGAATGCCTCCTGGTTGTTCTTGCGTTCTTCTGGACTCAATCCTGCGTGATAAGGTAGCGCACTGATACCCTGGTCTACCAGGAATTCAGTTAATTTAGTCACCGAGTCACGTGTAGTACGGTAGATTATGCCTGGTTCGTCTGCATGCTCTTTAAGAAATCCGATTATCTGAGCTTCTAATCCTGCCTTGCTCTTTACCTGGTAAAAGAGATTCTGACGATTAAATGATGCACGGATAATATACGGAGATCTTAAGGCTATCTTGTTGATAATATCTCTCTGAACTTTCTGCGTTGCAGTTGCCGTAAATGCGGATACCGGGATGTGTGGAAAGGTTCTTGTAAGATTGCAGAGACTAAGATAATCAGGACGGAAGTCGTGTCCCCATTCGGAAACACAATGCGCCTCGTCTATAGCAAAAAGCGATATGGGAAGAGATTTCAGCGTTTCAAGAAAACCCGGCATAGCAAAACGCTCCGGTGCAATGTAGAGCAGCTCAAGGTCATTTTCTTTCAGTCTCTTATACACGTCAGACATCTCCTGTGTACTTAAAGAGCTGTTTAAAAATGCAGCTGACATTCCGTTTTCGATAGCCGCGTCAACCTGATCCTTCATAAGGGAGATCAACGGGCTGATAACAACGGTAGTTCCATTCATCATCCTGGCAGGTAATTGATAACAGAGTGATTTGCCGCCTCCGGTAGGCATCACGGCAAAAACATCCTTCTTCTCAAGGATGTTTTTGATTATCGTTTCCTGATTAGGGCGAAAGGATTGAAAGCCGAATACTTTTTTAAGTGTGTTGTGCATATTGTAAATTT
>JABGRF010000403.1:0-1384 GCA_018648405.1 Candidatus Scalindua sp. | reverse complement strand
CGAAAGGATTGAAAGCCGAATACTTTTTTAAGTGTGTTGTGCATATTGTAAATTTCTTATTGCGATAGCGATCTAACCTATTTTCAGATATGGATCGCCTTGCCTTCAATCATGTGGAAAACTTCTGAGAACACTTCTGAAATGGTTGGGTGAGGGTAGATGTTGGCGCTGACTTCCAGATTTGTCGCTTCCAGGTTCATGGCAAGGGACATACCACCTATCAATTCCGCAACTTCATGTCCTATCAGATGTACGCCCAGAATCTCGCCGCTTGACTTATCGGTAATAACCTTTATGAAGCCCTCCTCTTCGCCAATCGTCTGGGCTTTGCCATTGGAAATAAATGGGAATCTGGCAACTTTAAGATCATAATCAGCCAACTCTGCCTCTTCCTGGGTCATGCCGACACTCGCAACCTGAGGATTCGTATAGGTTACTTTCGGGATAGTGTTATCGTTTATTGGTGGGTAATCCACTCCTGCAATATTATGCGCAACAAACAGTCCCTGTGCGGATGCGACATGGGCAAGCAGTGGTGGGCCGGTGATATCACCAATTGCATAAATGCCTGACTGGTTTGTCTGCATGTTCTCATCTACGTCTATGAATCTTCCATTGAATTCAAGGTTAAGGGCATCCAGGCCTGAATCTTCCGTTTCAGGCTTTCTGCCCATGGCAAGCAGAACTTTTTCACTTTGAAGTGTTTCCTTTTTTCCATCACTTTTCTTAACCGTTGTTTCAACTGAGTCTTCTCTTATTTCAATGTGATCTAGTTCGGTCTGAGTAAGGAATTTGATACCTTTCTTTGAAAGACAGCGTTTCAATGCGCTTCCAACATCTTTGTCGCTTGTTGGAAGGATTTCGTCCATTACTTCAATTACGGTTACTTCGCATCCGAGTGCATTATAAATGTAAGCGAATTCGACTCCTACTGAACCGCCTCCAATAATCAGGAGTGAGGATGGTACCTCCTTGAGTTCCAGAATGTCATCACTCGTTAATACGTTTTTCTTATCATGTGGCAGTCCTTTAAAGACTACAGGTGAAGAACCGGTGGCGATAATGATATTTTTTGCTGATACTTCCTCTTTGGTTTTGCTGCCGTCCTTGACCAGGACTTTCCCGGGAGATATTATCTGGCCTGTACCTTTTAAAATATCAACCTTGTTTTTCTTGAGTAAGTGTTCTACTCCACCAAACAGTCTGTTTACTATTGTCTGCTTTCGGTTGTGGAATTCACTGAAGTCTGCTCTGACACCTTTAGTGACGATACCGAACTCCTTGCTCCTTTTAAAGAGTTCGTATACGTGAGTTGATTGAATCAATGCCTTTGTGGGTATACAGCCTTTGTGCAGACAGGCACCTCCGACTTTATCTCTTTCTA
>JABGRF010000401.1 GCA_018648405.1 Candidatus Scalindua sp. | reverse complement strand
AAGATCAGACTATCTCTTTTTACAGGCAGGGTGATTTTGTTGACCTGTGCAGAGGTCCGCATCTGGCCAGCACAAAGAAGATTAAGGCATTTAAGCTGTTAAGTGTTGCAGGAGCGTACTGGCGCGGAAAAGAAACCAACCCGATGCTTCAGAGAATATATGGTACGGCTTTTACGAATAAGAAGGAATTAAGAGTACATCTAAAGCTTTTAGAAGAGGCTAAAAAACGTGATCATAGAAAAGTTGGTACCGCGCTAGACCTTTACAGTTTTCATGAAGAAGGTGGTCCCGGGCTTGTATTCTGGCATCCAAAAGGAGCAAGAATAAGAAACATTATCGAAACATTTTGGAGAGAAGAGCATTATAAGCGTGGTTATGAAATAGTTTACAGTCCTCACATTGCGAAGATAGATCTTTGGAAAACAAGCGGTCATTTAGACTTCTATGAAGAGAGTATGTTTTCTCCTATAGAAGTTGACGGACAAGAGTATATCTTGAAGCCGATGAATTGCCCTTTTGCTATTCTTATGTTCCAGACAACGGTACGTAGTTATCGTGATCTGCCACAAAGGTGGGGTGAACTTGGTACTGTTTATAGATACGAGAGGTCAGGGGTTTTGCATGGACTCTTAAGGGTTCGTGGCTTTACGCAGGACGATGCCCATATATTCTGTAGGCCGGATCAGTTGAAGGATGAAATCGTTGGTATTATAGACCTGGCACAATACATGCTTCAGAGTTTCGGGTTTAATGAATACGAAATAGAGCTTGCGGTCAGGGGTAAAGGCGAATCTGAAAAGTATATAGGAGAAAACGAGAACTGGGATCTTGCTGAAGATGCTTTAAAGAACGCTCTCGAACAAAAAGAGTTGGAATACACGAGAGAGGAAGGCGAGGCAAAATTCTATGGTCCCGCAATTGATATAAAGATTAAGGATGCTCTGGGCAGGGGCTGGCAGGGACCAACAATTCAGGTGGATTTTAATTTACCTGAGAGGTTTGATGTTAATTATATCGCTTCTGACGGTAAGAAGCATAAGGTGGTGATGGTGCACCGGACAGTGCTTGGTGCTATGGAGAGATTTGTCGGCTGTTTGCTGGAGCATTATGCCGGTGATTTTCCTTTGTGGCTGGCGCCTACACAGGTCAGGGTTTTGCCAATCACAGACGCTCACGATGAATATAGTAAGAAGATAAAGGATAGATTGTCCGAGGTCGGGATTCGTGCTGATTGTGATTTGAGGAATGAGAAGACCGGCTTTAAAATTAGAGAAGGTACCCTGGAAAAAATCCCTTATCTGCTTATCATAGGTGATAGAGAGATAGAGGAAGAGTCTGTGTCAGTTAGGAGTCGTAAGAATGGCGATGAGGGGGCTCTGTCTCTGTCAGAATTCCTGGTACGAGTTGAAAAAGAAGCTAAGGACAAAACTTAGTATTTCGTTTTATGTTGAAATTTGTGATTATCTGGAATTTTTGCATTAATGTTAAATTATAATTTTTTTAGAATGGGGGTGTAGAGATCTCGAAATTTCAGAGAATTAATGAAAGAATATATGCGAAAACCGTAAGGGTTGTTGGCGAAGGAGGAGAACAATTAGGCATCATGAAAAAGCATGATGCACTCAGTAAGGCTATGGAATTAGGCCTGGACCTTGTTGAGGTCTCGCCGGATACTGATCCTCCAGTGTGTCGTCTTCTGGATTACGGAAAGCATCAATACAAACTGAGTAAAAAATCACATCAAAAAAGTCGTACCGTTCAGTTAAAGGAGATCAGGGTAAGGCCTAAAATTGGTGCACATGATTTGCAGACGAAAATGAAGAATGCCAGGAAGTTTCTCGAAAGAAAGGATAGGGTTCTGGTTAACATGATGTTCAGAGGAAGAGAGAGAGCGCACAGGGATATGGCTAAAGGTATATTTGACGAAATTATTATATCTCTGGCAGATATTGCCAAGGTAGAATCACAGGCAAAGTCAACCGGAAGAAGTATGGGAATTATTTTAACACCAAAAGCATAACACTAAAAATTTAGAAAACGAAGGAGTATTGGAATGCCAAAATTAAAAACACATAAAGGTCTTGCGAAAAGGGTTAAGGTTTCTCCTAACGGCAAGATTAAGAGAAAGAAGGCTTTTGCAGGTCATTTAATGTCAGGAAAAACTGGCAATCGTAAAAGGGCACTCAAGAGAACAAGTCTCGTGTCAAAGGGATTTACCAGGTCGTCGTTACGTGCATTAGGAAAAGCATAGTAAATATTTTAGAATAAGCACAAGAAAGGTTTTAAAGATGCCAAGAGTAAGAAAAGGTTCAGCAAGGAAACAGGCCAGAAAAAGGTTTCTCAATGAAACAAAAGGGTATTGGGGCGGTAGAGGTAATCTCTTTAAAAAGGCCAGTGAAACATATGTGAGGGCAATGGCCTTTGCTTATAGAGATAGAAAATGCAAAAAGAGGGATTTTAGAAAACTTTGGATAATACGCATAAATGCAGCTGCGAAAATGCGTGGGATAAATTATAGTCGTTTTATCAACGGACTGATAAAAGCCAATGTTGTGGTTGACAGGAAGATGTTAGCGGAAGCGGCAGTAAACGATCCTGCAGCGTTTGACAAATTGGTCGAGTTGTCAAAGCAACATATTTAAGGCCAGAATGCGTACCATGCGTTCTGGTTTTCCACTCTTTTTTGGATTGTTTTTTTGATTAGCAATCCTCAATGTCCAATTTGGAATATTGCGATATGCCCCTCCTTTCGGCCCGCCCGGATAAATCGTTCGGACGGGAAGGATCCCCGCGAAACCATTGGAGTCATTTCTAAGGCGGGGTGGCACTTGAGTTAAGTCGCATGCAATTCTACTTGCACGTTATACCCCCTTAATATAAAGATAGTCTTGTAAAACAAAACTATCTGAATTAGCAACTATCGAGAGCTGGTTTATTATGCAGGAAAGATTAAACGAAATACAAAATCAGGCGAAAGACGAATTGGCAAAGGCTGAATCTCTTGAAGAAGTTGAAACGATAAAGACCAGATATCTCGGAAGAAAAGGCGGCGTTATTACTGATATCATCAAGTCAATTCCGAGTTTGCCGCCTGAACAGAGATCGTCTACAGGAAAGTCTGCGAATATACTCAAGCAGAAAATTGGTACATGGATAGAAGATGCAAAAGGTAGGTTTGCTGATAAAGAACAGGTTTCTGATTCTAAGAAAATGTTTGATTTGTCGCTGCCTGGTGAGCAGAAACCATATGGCCATAAACATCCACTTACACAGACTATCGATGAAATTAAAGGGATCTTCAAAAAATTGTGTTTTGATATAGAGTACGGACCGGAGGTAGAACACGAATACTACAACTTCGATGCTCTGAATATCCCCGCGGATCACCCTTCCAGAGAAGATTTTGATACATTCTATCTGGGTAACAAGCGTCTCTTGAGAAGCCAGACTTCTACTGTCCAGATAAGGGTAATGGAAAAAACAAAACCTCCAATAAGGATGATAGCTCCGGGAAAAGTTTTTCGCCCGGATACAGTTGATGCTCGCCATGCTTCCATGTTTCATCAGATTGAAGGGTTGATGGTGGATGAAGGTGTCAGTTTCAGCGACCTGAAATATGTTTTAACCCTGTTTGCCCAGTCGTACTTCGGGCAGGATATAA
>JABGRF010000349.1 GCA_018648405.1 Candidatus Scalindua sp. | reverse complement strand
ACACTATAATGCACTTTCCAAATTACCGCCCTCGCAGGCTGAGAAGTAATAAACTTATACGCGATCTCGTTCAGGAAACCCAATTAACTGTTAAAGATCTTATTATGCCGCTTTTTGTTCGTCCCGGAAGTGGAATTAAAAAAGAGATCTTAACAATGCCTGGCAATTATCAATTTTCAGTGGACACTCTTGTAGAAGAGGTTAAGGAGCTTGCCTCTCTCGGCATACCGGGTGTGATCCTGTTCGGCATTCCGAGCTGTAAGGATGAGTTAGGTACTGAAGCTTATGCTGAAGATGGCATCATACAGAAAGCTGTCAGGGCGATTAAGAAAAACGTATCTGATATACTGGTAATTACGGATGTCTGCATGTGTGAATACACAAATCACGGACACTGCGGCTTCATTATAAAGGATGAAAAGAGTGGTGAATATCTGATCGACAATGATGAGACAATTAAACTACTCACCAAAGAAGCTCTGTCACATGCTGAAGCAGGTGTCGACATTGTAGCCCCGAGTGACATGATGGATGGACGTGTAGGTGCCATCAGAGATATTTTGGATGATAACGGCTTTGACAACATCCCTATAATGGCTTACTCCGCTAAATATGCTTCGGCATACTATGGACCTTTCAGAGATGCGGCTGAATCTCCACCCAGCTTTGGAGATAGAAGATCGTACCAGATGGACATCCCTAATGCCGAAGAAGCGTTACGTGAAGTCTCCCTGGATATAGATGAAGGGGCTGATATCGTGATGGTAAAACCCGCACTTCCATATCTTGATATCATCAGACTTATAAAAGACAACTTCAGCCACCCAATAGCGGCCTACAATGTCAGTGGAGAATTTTCCATGGTCAAGGCTGCACATGAAAAAGGATGGCTTGATGAGAAGGCTGTTGCCTTGGAAACATTGATGAGTATTAAGAGGGCAGGAGCGAACATCATACTCACTTACTGGGCAAAAGACGCAGCACGCTGGCTGGCAGAATAGTTGACCGGCGCGTATGGAAACGCTCCCTACATGATACCAATATTTCTTGTAGGTCGGGTTTCTATACCCGACGTAATTCTTATTCTTCAGCCTTTTTGGCGAATACCTTCTTTTCTGTTCCTGAAACAATTCTCTTAATATTTGATGTGTGCTTTGCGATCACAAGAATAGTGACTGCTACCGACAGAAGCATCAGGTATATGTTATCTCCAAAAGGAGAATCCAAAACAATCACAAGAACCACTGAAAGAGCCAAAGTTCCAATCATTGATCCTAAAGATACGTAACGTGAGATCAATATTGTTATAACCCATGTACCAAACGATATCCCGACAGCAATAGGCGCAAGCCAGATAAAAACTCCAAAACATGTTGCAACCGCTTTACCGCCCCTGAATCTCAGAAATACAGGAAATGCATGGCCAAGAATAGAACTGAATCCGCATAGGATCACCAATAGATTATCAGGCGTCGTAGGATAGTTTATTCCACTAAAAAGCAGCGGCACAAAGAACACGGCCGCAAACGCCTTAAACATATCCAGGAAGAAAATTATCAACCCATACTTTCTCCCAAGCACCCTGCTTACATTTGTAGCGCCTATGTTGCCACTGCCTTCAGTTCGAATATCAATTCCCTTGGTAATTGCTATTAAATAACCAAAAGGTATACTCCCGAGCAGATAAGATAAAACTATTCCAATGATGTACGATATAATCATAAATAAATCTCCTTTATTCCTCTAGCGTCTTTCATCTTGCCTCTTCCTACCCGCCCCCTACAAGCCACCATAATTTATGAAGAGCATGGGTGTTATTATACGATTGCAGGTAATGTCTAAGCGGTTTAACTGATTCACTATCAAGTTCAATATATTTTTTCAGAAACCTTACTCTGTCAGTATTGGATACAGGAAATGTCTTGCTGAACAGTTCCTGGTTTTTTCTTCTCAATTTTACAACTGATCTGTCCAGTCGCAGTATGTTCTTCATTTTTCTTTGAAAACCAATCTTCTCATACTGTTTAGACTTATCCAGATCAATTATATATACCTGAACTCCTCCACCGGGATCAGACTTAACAAGAATATTCTTAAGATGCAAATCCGCATGGTAGATATCCACATTGTGCATATCATTCACTGCTTTTGCCAGTTCATTGATGATCTGTTTTTTCTGTTTGAATAACCGATTCTCACCGGAGTGCAAAAGTAATTCAATCAGATCGATGGACTCAGTTATCTCCTTCGTAACTAACCGAAACTTATACAGAGGTCCAAAAACCTTGTTTTTGACAATTGCAACTATCTCAGTAGTTTTAATACCTCCCCTACTCGCCGCCTCACACACCGACAGCTCTCTGACAGGTCGCATACCGTCACAGAAAAAGTCCTTGAATATCTTGCCAACCATCCCGCCATGCCAGTACTCCCTCACGATAAAAGTCTCATTACCAAGGCTCTCCATTAAAAGAGTTTTACACGATGCTCTTCCCTGGTGTGAATCGTTTAATTCGTTTTTGTCAGCATGATTTGATCCGGGAGAAGGTTCTTTGCAAAGATTAAACAGTCCCTCAATGTCTTGACCAGACATCCTGTTTTCATATTCCTTTTTGACATATAAGGTCACTTTGCCCTTGTTCAAGGTTGAGAAATAAGCAGGTAGTTCTACTTTCTTCATTGTCGTGTGATTATACTACAGTGTCACTGGCATGTCAAAAAAGACTTATACGTACAGGAATTATTTCAGTAATCGTTTCCATTCACTACTGAATATTTGTAAGATACCGCATTAATAGAGGACAGCCCTTCGGGCTTTAAAACAAATAACAAAGAACATGGCGCTAACCAAAAAACCAGAAAATATTTTAATTATTCGTCTCAGTGCCATTGGAGATGTGATCAATGTGCTCCCTGCTCTCAGGCTATTACGGTCCAATTTTCCTGATTCCAGTATAACGTGGCTGGTAGAGGACAGAGCCAGTGAAATCATTAGAGATCATCCGGACCTTGATGAAGTAATCATTTATCCAAGAAAAAAATGGCAGAGAGGAATACTGAAAGTGAACAGATCACTTAATGTCATCTCTGAAACACTTTCATTTTATAAAAAGCTTCGCAGGAACCATTACGACCTGGTCATTGATTTTCAGGGTAATCTTAAGAGTGCGGTTATGAACATGATAACAGGCTCCAGAAACAGGCTTGGTTTTGGGAAAGGTTATTGTAAAGAACTTAATTATCTGTCAACACAGCACCATGCATATCCTGCCGGAAAAAAGATCCACAGAATAGAGAAGAATCTCTCACTGCTAAAAGAGTTGGATATTGAAACAAACTTCCAGAGACCGGAGCTTCCTGTGACCAGAGATGACGAAGAGTACATCTCAAATTTTATTAATGAAAATGCCGATCCTTCTCTCCCAATTATTATAATCCATCCCGGTACAAGTAAATTCGGATCTTTTAAACAGTGGTCAGCAGAAAGCTACACTTTATTAGCCGATATGATACAGGACAGACATAAGGCTAATGTAATTCTTACCTGGGGTCCTTGTGAACTTGATGTTGTAAATGAAATATCAGGAAGCATGAAACAGAAAGCAATCCCAGCATGCGAGACAAAGTCTATCAAACAGCTCACAGAACTGATAAAACGTGCAACTC
>JABGRF010000224.1:21856-25134 GCA_018648405.1 Candidatus Scalindua sp. | reverse complement strand
GGTTTGCATGCAGTACATGGTATTGCTCCGTCCCGTATAGCGTGTTCTCTGGCTTGAAAATCGATTATATCATCAGGACTGCTTTGCAAATCAGTACAATCAGGTAGGTGAAATGTTCGTGAAAATTTAGAAGAGTACACATGTCCCTTCCATGTGTCTTCGCTTTGGACTGTTTTTCGTTTGGCCGGCATGGTACCTGATTCTGAGTTCAAGGCGCTATCCCAGGTTGACTGTAAGCGTGCATGATAATGCTTTGCCATAGAGTGTCTGCCTTGAGCTGTGTAAAGTGTTACCAGATTATTAAGTAATGTTGCTATATCCTGATCACCTGGTTCCAGATTTTTTTCAAGTATTGCCAATGCCATTTTATAGAGTTGCTCAGCCATAAAATATTTACCCTGAGTGTAGTAGAGTGTTGCTAAGTTGCTCAGGGATGTGGCTACATCCGGATGGTTCTTCCCGAGAACTGTTTCTCTTATTTTCAGTGCGTGTTTGTAAAGCTTCTCTGACTTGGAGTATTTATGTTGTAGCTTGTATAGTCCAGCAAGGTTATTCAGGGAAGTTGCATATGAGTGATTGTATTGCCCATAGGCCTTTTCGCTTATTGTAAGGGCCTTCTTTAAGAGTGGTTCCGCTTTGGCATATTTACCTTGAGCCTGATAAACCAATGCAAGAATATTCAGGGACGTAGTCATTTTGTCATGGTCCACTCCAGGGTTTTTTTCTAATATAGACAGTGCCTGTTCGAAAAGTGGTTCTGCTTCCTGATACATGCCTTGCGAAAAATAAAGTGCCGCCAGGTTGTTCATAGTTTTAGCAACGGCAATATGGTTAGTACTAAATGCTTTTTTCTTAATCTCAAGTGCACGCTTGTAAAGGGGAATACTTTCTGGATATCGGCCCTGAGCTTGAAAAAGTAGAGCCAGATTCTCAAGATCAGTTGCGATATCAGGGTGGTTTTTCCCTAATGCTTTTTCATTAATTTTGAGCGCCTGCATATAGAGGGGTTCGGCATCTGAGTATTTGCCATGAGAAAAATGGAGCAAACCTAAAATACTGACGGAAGCTGCAGTTTTGGTATGATCAGATCCATATTTCTCTTCTGTTACCTTTAGCGCTTCTTCAGCAGCTTTGACCGCTTCTGGATATTGTCCCTGCTTATTAAGCAAAAGAGCCTTAGTTTCCAGCTCTGTTAATGACATATCTTGAGAGTAAGCCGGAGAAGCAAAGGTAAGGACATGTATTATTGGCAAGACAATAATTATTGTCTGAATAACAAGATGTAATATGAGTTTTGCAAACGCTGTGATTGGTTTTACCATTATATAAGCAGTTAGTGCTGGTCTGTAAAATTAGTGTCTTCTATTTTCAAAATCAGTTGTTCTCAAAAATCTCTGATCTGGGATAATTAGAATACCCTAATATATAAATAATTTGATAATTTTTAAACAAAATATTAAGATGCTAAATTGAAACAGATTAAGAGTAAGGTTTTAATAGAGCAAGGGTTGAGGTTAATAGACAATGTTAAGAGATGCTCACGTAGACGACGTGGAAGAGATGAGCGGGTTGATAAATCAATTTGCCAAAAAAGACCTGATGTTGCCAAGGCCTTTGAGTGAGTTATATGAAAAAATACGTGATTACTACGTTTACATAGAGGATGGAAGTGTAAAAGGGTGTGCGGCGTTACATGTATTCTGGAAGGATCTGGCAGAGATCAAATCAGTTGCAGTTGATGAAAATTTTCAGAAAAAGGGGATTGGAAAAGAGTTGGTACAAAAATGCCTTGAAGAAGGGAAAGAACTCGGTATAAACAGGTTGTTTGTTCTAACGTATATTCCCGAATTTTTTGAACATATGGGTTTTAAACGAATTGACAAGGATCTTCTACCTCATAAAATATGGTCAGAATGTGTAAAGTGTTTTAAATTTCCTGACTGTGGTGAAATTCCATTGATGATTGAGATCTGATCGGTTGTGGTAGATTGCTGTAGTGGCAAGAGATGCAAAAGAAATGTTACCTTTATAAGTAAGAAGTTGAGAGAGTCTAAAGTTTGAAGTGAGCTAAAGTTTTGAAAAGAAACAAGTCTCTAATTTTAAACCTCAGGCACTTCAAACTTTGTTGCTTGTCAGGCTTTCTCATTCAGGCAGTTTTGGTATACTATGTAACCCTTGACAATTCATTCTCTGTACTCCCATCTGTGAGAAGCTTATTTAACTTGCTCTGCGGCAAGTTTTGTCCTTATATCTTCCAGTATCTGACGTCCTCCTCTTCCGAGCAATCTTTCTGCAAGTTCATTTCCCATAGTAGCATAATCATCTACTTTACCCTCAACAGAATCTCTGATGATAGTGGTTCCATCGAGCGAACATACAACCGCTTCCATTTTCAGATTAACCGGAAATATGACTTCGGCATGGGCACCTATCGGGATCTGGCATCCTCCCTGTAGCCTTTTCAGAAGGGTTCTTTCTGCCAGCACACAATATCTGGTATCAAAGTGTTGTAAGACTTTGATTATTCCGATGACCTGTTCATCATTTTCCCTGACTTCTATACATAGTGCTCCCTGTCCAACAGCATGGAGCATTATGTCAGATGGTATTATTTCGCTGGCTTCGTCTCCACGACCCAGTCTATTAAGGCCAGCCTTCGCTACAACTATTGCGTCAAGCTCACCTGACTTCAGCTTGCCTATTCTTGTGTCCAGATTTCCTCTAAGATCAACTATGTTGAGGTCCTGCCTTAGTGCGAGGATCTGTGCTTTTCGTCTTAAACTGCTCGTTCCGAGTGTCGCACCCTGAGGAAGATCTTTTAATGATTTGTTGTCCTTGCTGATTAACGCATCGTGCGGGTCTTCACGTTCTGTTACCGCTCCGATTTCGAGGCCATCAGGGATCGCTGTGGGCATATCCTTTGCGCTGTGGACAACCAGATCAACCCTCTTATCAAGAAGGGCTTCCTCAAGCTCTTTTGTGAAGAGTCCTATGTCTCCAATTTTGGCAAGAGGAGTATCCAGTATCTTGTCACCGGTTGTCTTTATAACTTCAATAAAAAATTCTATCTCTTTATTAGCTTTTTCCAGTTCCGACTTTACCCAATTAGCCTGGATTAAAGCCAATTTGCTTCCTCTGGAGCCAATAATAATTTTATTTCTGTTTTCCAAAAAACCACTCCTATCTGTCTTTATAAATCTAATAAAAAATATTCAAAATTAGTACCATTTGTCTCATAAATTAATATCCTTGTCAATACTTTTTGTTTCATGAGTATT
>JABGRF010000224.1:0-21756 GCA_018648405.1 Candidatus Scalindua sp. | reverse complement strand
ACCATTTGTCTCATAAATTAATATCCTTGTCAATACTTTTTGTTTCATGAGTATTCCCACGAAGGCATCAAGGCGCCAAGGATAAAAGAAAAAAGGAAATTAACCATGAAAGACACTGAATATCACGGAAACAAGAGAAAATGATTTACTTCATAATTCGTTCTTCGTGTTTTAGCGTTTTAGTGGCAAATGCATTTGTCCTTGATGAAAGGTATGTGTCCGTCTATAATCCCTCTTTTGAAAGGATAAGAGAACGATGATTGAAATAAAGCCTGTTGATAAGATAAATGCAACAGTCAGGATTCCAGGTTCGAAGAGCTATACGAACAGAGCGCTAATAACAGCATTACTTGCTAATGGCGAGACGGTAATGAAGAATGCCTTATTAAGTGAAGATACCAGGGTTATGATTTCCTGTCTTGGCGAACTTGGCATTCAGGTAGACGTATTAACGGAAGAGAATACGATAAGAATAAAAGGGTGTGAGGGGAAGATACCGGTAGACAGGGCAAGTTTATTTGCGCGTAATGCGGGAACAGTCGTGAGATTTATGACAGCTGCCTTGACACTTGGCAACGGTAAATATGAGATAGATGGTATCGAGCGAATGAGACAGCGGCCAATACAACAGTTGATTGATGCATTAAATCATCTCGGTGCAGATGTTGGATCAAAGGAGGGCACAGGTTGTCCACCGGTATTGATAAACGCCTGTGGCTTGAGGGGCGGAACAGTTAATATTCCGGGTGATATCAGTAGCCAGTATATCAGTGCCATCCTTTTAACGGCACCTTATGCAAGCAGTGATGTCCGAATAATTGTAAGTGACGATCTTGCTTCAAAGAATTACGTTGATATGACGATAGATGTTATGGACAGGTTTGGTGTTGATGTAGAAAGAGATTCATACAAAGAGTTTACTGTTAGGTCGGGCCAGGAGTATAAGGGTTGTGAATATATGGTGGAGCCGGATGCATCAGGTGCATCCTATTTCTTTGCTGCCGCTGCCATTACCGGAGGCAAGGTCAGGGTTGAGGGCTTGGGAGATCGCTCATTGCAGGGTGATACAAAGTTTGTTGATATTTTAGGTAAAATGGGCTGCAGGACGGCAAAGTCTCAGGATTGGCTTGAAGTTGAGGGTGGTGAACTAAGGGGGATAGACGTGGATATGAATGAAACCCCTGATGTTGTACAGACTCTCGCACCTGTTGCGGCTTTTGCAAAGGGGAAGACACGCATAAGAAATGTTAAAAATCTCAGATACAAAGAGACAGATCGTATTACGGCTATTGTAAACGAACTTAAGAAAGTTGGAGTAGAAGCAATAGAGTTTGAAGACGGTATTGAAATTGTTCCATCACCTCCACATTCTGCAGAAATATCAACCTACAATGACCACCGCATGGCAATGAGTTTTTCTCTGCTCGGTTTGAAGACTGAAGGGATAAGGATAAAAAATCCAGAATGTGTTGAAAAAACATTTCCTGATTTTTTTGAAAGATTGGAAAAATTGTATCACTGACACGCCACCAGTCTGTTATGAAACCTATCCTTCATTTGCCCAGACAGGGCTATTCAGGTTTTTTGACACTTCTGTGGTTGTTTCTATTTTCTATGACGTAATTCGGCAGGGAAATGAAAGCTTGTACATGTCTGATTATGGAGCCGCTCTTTTCGAGAGCATTCCGTCTTGGAATTCTCCCGAAAGGGAGGCAATTTCATAACAAATAAAAAAAGACTCTTTTAAGTGCTGTGCAGTAGTGCCAACGAACCGGTTTTCTTTATATATTTGTATATTTGATTCGGTTGTGAAGCAATACGGTACACGGACACGTAAGAGCCTTTTTTTATTTGCTAATTAAATTTTTAGCAATTATGTACAACTGGCGAAAGCAACTTTCTATCTTTATTATCGACACAAGCTGAGAAGACTTTAGATAAAACATTTTTCTTTCTGATAGAGATAAATCGCAATATGCGTGCCGTTCAAGGTTCATAATATTATTGATACCTGTAATCTATAGATCAATAGATCATAAGTTATTATCTTACAACGCACGAGGCTGCAAAAGATTTTGCATTTAATAGATGAATGATATTATACTCAGGTATGTGTTCGTGTGGAAATTGGAGTTCATTGTTTAACTGTTCAACGAATACATCAATGAATGTACACTTTTATTCATATTCATTGTAATTACAGATCGCGAGTTATATAACTAATTAGCAAAACAGAAAATGATTCTGTATGAAATACGATAGCTATAGATTACTGTTGATTGTAAATATGGAATTGATACTTGAGCGTAGGGGTGTCTAAATCTCGTAACCCCCAATATCTTTTAAAGATATTGAGGGTTTTACTCTGTAGTTGTGGCAGTATACGTCTTGATCAAGTAAATCTGGAATTGAATGTATAAGCCTGCTAAGCTCTTATTCTATTACACTCATATTCTTGATGAATATTTCCTTCATTGGGACATCTCTGAACATACCAAATGCATGTGTTCTTGTCTTGCCAATAGAATCAACTACATCCATGCCATCTATGACTTCACCAAAAACGGCGTAACCAAAACCAGCAGAGGAATCGTCCTTGTGGTTAAGAAAATCATTATTGATTAAATTGATAAAGAACTGTCCTGTGGCGCTATTGATAACATTTGTTCTCGCCATGGCAAGTGTGCCTCTCTTGTTGTTTAATCCTCTCCGTGCTTCATTTTTAATTGGAGCCTTGGGAGGCTTTTGATTCATCTCAGAATCAAAGCCGCCACCCTGAATCATAAAATTAGGTATTACTCTATGGAAAATCAGATTATTGTAGAAACCGTCTGATACATATGATAAAAAGTTTTTAACAGTAATTGGTGCTTCCTTCTCGTACAATTCAATCGTTATATTTCCCTTTGATGTCTCCATTAAAACTTTAGGATTAGCGTTTGCAGAATTAAGCTGCATACAAACGAAACTAATCAATATGAAAGCAAAGAGGGGGGCTGCTATTTTATTAAAAAAAGGTTTGCGCATCTGTTTCTCTCCTAATAATTATTCAAATAAATTTTGTTCATTTAATCACAGAAACAGGGATAATTCAATGACTTTATCATTTCCGGCTAGAGTTGTATGCCTGTGAGTTTGCAATTTGATTTCACTGTAAATGCTGGTATGATTACGCATTATTAACGGAAATACAATTTTTTTTATACTCTCAGTATGTTTAATCCCATTGACCTGGAAATATTCAACAACCTGTTTTCTACAATATGTGAAGAGATGGGTGTTGTATTGTGCAAATCTTCCTTTTCCACGAATATAAAGGAGCGAAAGGATTTTTCGTGCGCTTTGTTTGACCATCGTGGTGAAATGGTTTCCCAGGCAGAACATCTTCCTGTACATCTCGCATCAATGTCCATGTCGGTAGAAGAAGCAATTAAAGCAGTGGAAATGAGTGATGGCGATGCTGTGATATTAAATGATCCATTCCAGGGTGGTACACATCTGCCTGATATTACGGTAGTTACTCCTTTCTTTTATAAAGGAAGTAAGAAACCTGTTTTTTACGTAGCTAACAGGGCTCATCACTCGGACGTAGGAGGAATGTCTCCGGGTTCCATGTGCAATGCTACTGAAATATATCAGGAAGGTATTCGAATCCCACCAGTTAAAATAGTACAGGGAAACATTATAAACAGAGAGATTATGAGTATTATCACCTCTAATGTCAGGACTCCAAAAGAGCGTGAGTGGGATATAATTGCACAGATTTCAGCTAATACAATCGGTAAACAGAGGTTAAAGGAACTATGTGAAAAATATGGAAAAAGTGAGGTTGTAAAATATTCGTTTGAACTTCAAGGCTACTCTGCCAGAATTATGAAGTCTGTTATTAAAAAAATACCTGATGGTGAGTACTCGTTTAGTGATTATCTTGACGATGATGGTACGGTTGAAAAATCTGTCAGAATAAAGGTGCGCGTAATCATAAAAGGGAACTCGGTGTCTGTTGACTTTTCCGGCAGCAGCTGGCAGGTAGATGGTTGTGTGAATGCTGTTTATGCAGTTACCGTGTCTTGTGTCTTTTATGTATTTAGATGCCTGGTTGATAGCGATATTCCATCAAACTCAGGCTGTATGAGATCAATCAGCATAACTGCACCGGAAGGTTCCGTAGTAAATGCCAAATCACCGGGTGCCGTTTCCGGCGGCAATGTTGAGACCTCTCAAAGAATTGTTGACGTTGTCTTTGGGGCACTGTCAAAAGCTGTTCCTGAAATGATTCCAGCGGCAAGCAGTGGGACGATGAATAATATTGCAATTGGGGGGTATGATAAGTTGAAGGGGAGTCATTTTACCTACTATGAAACTATTGGAGGGGGGATGGGTGCAAGGCATAATTCTGATGGCCTTAACGCTATTCACACACATATGACAAATACCTTGAATACTCCGGTAGAAACAATTGAGCATAACTATCCTTTCAGGATCAGCCAATATAAGATACGCCCTCAATCAGGTGGCATGGGGAAGCATAAGGGGGGTCATGGTATAATACGGAATTATGAGTTCTTTCAAGCTGCGACTGTCAGTATACTTTCTGATAGAAGAAAACATGCGCCCTATGGTTTAAGAGGTGGTAAAAAAGGTCAGCTCGGACAAAACACTCTGATCTCGAAAGGCAGGAGACGCAAACTGCCGTCTAAGACTACTATTAATGTGAATACCGGAGACGTTATAAGCATACATACTCCTGGTGGGGGTGGGTATGGGAAACAAAAAGTTAAAAGTGACTAAAGTGACTAAAGTCAAAAAAGCATCCTTCTACTCCATATTGAAATAGATAATTACATGAGTAAATATCAGCTAAGAAAGATATTCATAGAAAAGGACGTTGTAGATTTATCTGTTACTCGGCAGATACTTAATAAACTGCCTGATATTGAGGTTGAATATATGGATGATTATAGAAGTATCAAGGTAGATGGAGATTCCGTTGATGATATCTTTAAAAAGAGTAAGGAGTGTCTGGCAATAGCCGGTAAGAAGGGCGGATTAGTTAAAGAATTCAGGTGCAGGGATGGCATTGTGGGGAATACGGAATATTTTATCAGTCATGGTAATAATTGTAGTTTTGATTGTGAGTACTGTTTTCTACAGTGTTACTTTGATAACTCGGTGCCCACACTGTTTGTAAATCATGATGAAATATTGGATGAGATTAGAGACGTTTTACTTGCCGAAGCTGATAAGAGGATAGTTTTTCATGCCGGTGAGCTGTGTGATGCCATGGCTTTTGACGATCTTACCGGTCTGTCCTGTAAACTCATTCCACTATTTTCAGAGTATCCCAACGCAAGACTGGAACTGAGGACAAAGACCACTACAATAGAGAATTTATTAAATATAGAGTCTGCGGATAACATTGTAGTTTCATGGACCTTCAGCCCTCAGGTAATTATTGATAATCATGAGCACAAGGCGCCTTCATTAGAGGAACGATTATGCGCGGCAGTGGATGTTCAAAAAGCAGGTTATAATGTAGGAATATGCCTGGACCCGATAATTTTGTGTGATAACTGGCTTGATCATTACAAAGCGATGCTTGAGATACTTTTTGAAAGATTGGATATGGAGAGTGTTAAGTTTATCAGTCTTGGCGGTTTTAGATATCTTCCTTCATTGACGAGAGTGATTAGAGAAAGAAACCCGCAAACAGATATCCTGTTGGGTGAGTTTGTACCATGCGTTGATGGGAAATACCGTTACTTCAGGCCAACCAGAACAGAAGCATATAAGGAAATAGGTAAGGTTATAAGGGAACAGACTAAAGATGTTAAAATTTCACTCTGCATGGAGACACCTGAAGTCTGGAATTCAGTGAAAGATGTTTTGAAATAAATGATCGTAGAGAGAATTACAAAAAGGTTATATGAGAGAACTGTTTCCAATAATAGAAAATGTAAAAGTAGATTTAAAGTCACTCATCTCAATTAAGCATAAATGTGATCCGGGAGTATGCAACGGAAAAATATCTTGTTGTGCAGAGTATGAGATCTGTATGGAGAAGGATGAGGTAGATAAAATAATTGCTCACACACCTGGTGCTGCAGGATTTGCACCTCAATTAAAAACTAATGGATTATATAATAATGTCTTCGACGAAACGGATGATAATCTCATTACCATAGATGTAGACGAAGACAGCCAATGTCTTTTTGCCTGGCGTAACAGCAACGGAGAGGTTTTATGCTCGCTTCATAGTCATGCAATAAAAAGTAATCTTTCGTCTTATGATACAAAGCCAGGATCCTGCTGCCTCTGGCCCCTTGCTATTTATCAAGGTAGTCCTGAAATTCTGACCGTCCAGGATGATGCGTTCAACTTTGATTGTAATAAGAAACAGGAATCTAAAGGCGCAGAACTTGATACCGAAATTGCTTCAATTATTAAAAACGTGTATGGGGATAAGATGTTAGTTGGTATTAATCATGCAATATCTAAAATGTAAGTAAATTTAATATGTCTAAATTTTACAATCCAAAACGTAGTAGAAATATTTATGACCCAAAGGCTGAAAAACCTTTTAAGCTGAGTCGTTCAAAGATTGATCTTTTCCTGCAATGCCCACGCTGTTTTTATATCGACCGTAGGCTTGGGGTGGGTCGCGTTCCCGGCTTTCCTTTTAATTTAAACAATGCGGTAGACACATTGCTGAAAAAAGAGTTTGACCATTATCGTGCCAAAAATCAAAACCATCCTCTTCTAGAAAAAAACGGTGTTGATGCCAGGCCGGCAGCTCATAGAGATCTTGATAGGTGGCGGCAAAACTCTAACGGAATACAATATTTGCATAGACCTTCTAATCTCCTTGTTTTTGGTGCTATTGATGATCTATGGGTAAATTCTCAAAATGAATATATAGTTGTCGATTATAAGGCGACATCAAAGAATGAAAAGATTACAAATGTTAGCCTTGGCTGGCAGATAGGCTACAGGAGGCAGATGGAGGTCTATCAGTGGCTATTGCGTATGAACGGATACTCAGTTTCCAGAACCGGATATTTTGTTTACTGTAATGGACAGACCGATAGGGAGATGTTTAAAGAAACGCTTGAATTTGATATTACTCTGATCCCGTATAAAGGAGATGACTCCTGGGTGGTAAAAGCTGTCAATGATATCCATGCTTGCCTGATGCAAGGCGATATTCCTGATGCAAAAGACGGCTGCGATCATTGCGCATATAGAGCAGCGGTGGGAGATGTCTTGAAAACTAACTCTGCATAAAATATAAACAATATGTTATCCGATAAAGAGTATCTGTTGAAACTTGCTAAAGCGCGTATGCCGTCTGGTAGATATAAAGATATGTTACTGCTAGAACTGCCTGAATGGTATATCGTGTGGTCAGTGAATAAGGGTTTACCGGAAGGTGAACTTGGCGATATGCTCAAATGTGTTTATGAGATCAAGTTGAATGGGCTGGAATACTTGTTTAAACCGTTACGCTGATTTATATGGACAGCAGTTCCTATAACTACATAAATTTTTATTCAGATCATCAGGGCTGTTTTTAGCTTGGTGGTTTAAGCTTCATGGTTTGTTTATGCGAGGCAACAGCTTCTTCACTACGGCCTAATCTGAAAAGAGCATTGGTCTTGTTCTTCCACGCCTCGTGGTAGTCAGGTTTGATAGCGATTGCCTGATTATACGCGGTTGCCGCTTTTCCATCTTTACCCAACCGGCAAAGGGCGTTTCCTTTATTGTTCCACACCTTGTGATTTTCAGGATCGTACTTGATGACATGATCATACGCTGAAATTGCCTCTTCGTATCGTTCCATTCCAAAAAGTGCATTTCCTTTATCGAACCATGCTTGGTAGTAGTTTGGTTTGATCTTTGTCGCCTGATCAAGGATAGAAACCGCTTCATCGTGACGATCAAGTTTGCCAAGGACAATTGCTTTGTTAAACCACGCTTCATGATACTCTGGCTTTATTCTTATGGCCTTGTTATAAGCATCAATAGCTTCTTCATAACGCTTTAAACTATAAAGGGCATTCCCTTTTTGAAACCACGCTTCAAGGTAGTCAGGATCAAGCTTAATAATCTGATCATATGTCTCTATCGCCTCAATATTCTTGCCTGAACCATACAGAATATTTCCCTTGTTCACCCGTACCACTTTATATGAAGGTTCTAACTCAATTGCCTGATCAAGTGTGGCAATAGCCTCATCCAGACGACCCAGACTACTGACAACGAGCCCTTTGTTGAAGTATGCTTCATGATAGTCTGGTTTGATCTTAATAGCCTGGTTGTATGCTTCGATGGCCTCATCACTACGTTCTAACCGGTAAAGTGTATTTCCTTTATTATTCCACGCATTGTGGTAGTCAGGTTTGATTTCAATGGCCTTATTATATGCTTCTATAGATTCATCATATTTACCTATCCCGCTTAGAAGGAGGCCTTTGTTAAACCATGTCTTGACTGCGTCAGGCTTAATCCTTAAGGCTTGTCCATAAGCGTCCATTGCTGCGTCATGAAGATCTGACTTAAATAAGGCATTACCTTTGTTGTTCCATGCTTCATAATAATCAGGCTTAATTTTGAGCGCGTTATCATACGCATCAATAGCATCTCCATTATTGCCTGTTTTGCAGAGAGCAGTTCCCTTATTATTCCATGCTTTATAATAACCTTGCTTTAGATTCAGAACGCGTTTCAAGGCAGTAATAGATTTAGTATAATCACCTGCATAATAGGCAGTTTCAGCTTTGCATGTAAGATTATATAATTTCTTCTCCTCCTTGTCCTTCCTGTCTATCTCGTTTGGATCAGCTAATGAGCGTCCACCCAGATCAACAGACAGCTTGTTTAATTCTCCTTCGAAGTCATCAAACAGATCATATCTTACTAAACTACTCAGGTAAAAGTTTCCATAATCACAATCCTCAATCATTACAGGAATCAAAGCCAAATTATCTCTGTCCATATTTTGGGCAATTTCGTAAGCCGTTCTTATGCTTTTATCCTGGGAGTCGGAAGTGCTGTCACTTATTTCCTTCAAGGCAGTGTTGCTGAGGCAGACGATAAGGCAACGGCTCAGGTTAATGGCCTCTCTGGCCCCGACTTTCCAGTTTCCACGTTTAAAGTCCACTTTGTCAAACCAGACATTTAGTCCCCTCCTGGTCAACCCGTCGTAAATATTCCACGCATAACTTAAGTCTTTTTCGGTATAGGCAAGAAAGACACTACCTCTATTAAATTTATTCATCGTTAATATACTGTTAAATTATGTTATAGAAAAGAAGAGATAATTCGGACTTGGTCCTGATGTAAAACTTATGGACAATGATTTATCTGTTACGATAAGCCCACCGTACAATATTATAATGAAATAATAAGTTGAATAAATGAAGTCTTAAATCTGATAGTCAACTTCGTATTTTTCTACCTTATCCTTATGTTTGAATATAAGGTAGGGTGCATCAACCGTTACTGTCGTATATGGTGGAACTGATCGCGTCAGCCAGACATTACCACCGATGATGGAGCCTTTTTGGATTATCGTATTTCCACCTAGAATTGTTGACCCTGCGTAAATGGTAACATCATCCTCTATAGTAGGATGTCTCTTTTTGTTTTCTTTTCTGATCTTATCAACATTAGTCAAACTGAAAGCTCCCAGTGTAACATGCTGATAGAACTTTACGTTCTTACCAATAATAGCCGTGCTGCCAATTACCACACCGGTACCATGATCAATAAAAAATCCCGGACCTATCTTTGCTCCAGGATTAATATCTATTCCTGTTTTTTCATGAATGTATTCGCTCATCATCCTGGGTATATAAGGCACTTTCTGTATTTCAAGAAAATTAGCCAGACGATGAATTGATATCGCTCTTACGGATGGATAACTTAACACCACCTCAAAATAACTTGCTGCGGCAGGGTCTCCTTTATAAGCCGCCTTGATGTCCTGGTTCACAATTTCTCTAATCTCAGGAATCCTTTCAAGTAGAAGGTATGAAATCTCAACGGCACAGTCCCAACACTCTCCTTCAGTACGGGCACAATTAAGCCCCTCCTTACATTCATGCCTTAAGCTCTTCTGTATTAAATCAGACAGGCATTCCAATGCGCTGGAACATTGTGCCAGAAGATACGCATCCAGATGATCTTTATTGCCTGTTACTTCCTCGTAAAAGCCTGGAAACATGATTGTAGACAGTAATTTTACCAGTTTTTCAACTTCCAGTTTAGATGGAAGATTTGGCCCTTCCAGGTGGTTAATACCACCATGTTTCTCGTATGAGTAACTGAGAGCTTTGGTGATATAGCTTAAACGAGGTGCATTCTTATCGCTGTTTATTGGATTGTACATTTTAATCCTTTTCTACTGCCTTAAATAGATCCGTAGAGATATAGCGCTCTCCTGTATCAGGTAAAATTACCAGAACATTTTTGCCTGGTCCCACATCTCTGGCGACTTCTAATGCGACGTGCATATTCGCGCCGGAAGAGATACCGCAGAAGATTCCTTCTTCCTTTGCAAGGCGTATTGCCATGCTGAACGCTTCATCATTGGTCACCTGGCGGACTTCATCAACTATCTCTTGATTGTAAATGCCCGGCACAAACCCAGCACCGATTCCCTGGATTTTGTGAGGTCCCGGTTGCCCTCCGGAAAGAACCGGAGATTCTGCAGGCTCTACTACAACGTTTTTTATGTTGCTGTACTTCTTTTTCAACACCTCACCTGCACCGGATATTGTACCGCCGGTTCCAACACCAACAACAAAGTAGTGTAAATCTTTGCCCTCGAAATCCTCAACTATTTCAGGACCGGTTGTCTCCCTGTGGATTTGTGGATTAGCTGGATTATCAAATTGCTGTGGCTGGAAATAGCCTTTCTCTTTTACCAGTTCTGCTGCTTTTTCAATAGCACCTTTCATGCCTTTTGGACCCTCTGTCAGGACGATTTCGGCTCCAAAGTATCTGAGCAGGGCCCGTCTCTCAAGGCTCATGGTTTCTGGCATGGTGAAGACCGCCTTGTACCCTTTAACTGTTGCGACCATTGCCAGTGCAATTCCTGTATTACCTGATGTCGGTTCTACAATGGTATCTCCTGGCTTTATCAAACCCTTTTTTTCTGCATCTTCTATCATTGCCATACCGATACGATCTTTGACGCTGCCGGCAGGATTAAACATTTCCAATTTTCCAAAAAGATTTGCGCACTTCTCATCAGGTATTTTGTTGATTTTCACAATGGGTGTTCTTCCGATAGTCGCAAGGATATCATCATATATAGGCATCTTCTTTTCTCCTGAAAAACAATTATTGGTTATATTCTGCTAATCTCAATTACGTTGCTATATTTTATTAATTATTTGTATCCTATCAACCTATTTATTTAACAAAATCTGAAAGCGATGAATTTTTATCATCTATAAATCGTTTGACATGCAACGCATATCACTGATATATTTTGAAATTGATATTATTTTTTAGTATTTAAGAGATTTATATTTCCGTATTTACCGTGTAATTCTTACTCATAAAACTTTTCTGAAATTATTTATGAAAAATGATATTGGAGAGGTCTTGTTCTCCGAAGCTGAAATCAAGAACAGCGTTAGTGTACTCGCACAAAAACTTGCCGTAGACTATAAGCATAAGAATCTTACCATAATTGGCGTTTTAAATGGTAGCCTCGTTTTCCTATCTGATCTGATCCGACAGATACCTTTTTCTGTTAAAATAGATACTATCAAGGCTAGCACTTACGTAGGCGCTTCTACTTCTCCAAATGCAGAGACCGAAATCATTCATAATACTAATTTAAATGTTAAGGATGAACATGTTCTTATCGTGGATGATATACTTGATACAGGGAGGACTCTTTCTAAGATTGTGAGGATGGTTACTAAGCATAGTCCGATATCTATAAAGGTGTGTGTGCTCCTTGACAAAATGGCAAGGAGAGAGAGAGGGATAGAGCCGGATTATTGTTGTTTTGAGATTGAGGATAAATTTGTAGTTGGTTACGGCCTTGATTTTGATAACAGGTACAGGAATCTACCTTATGTTGCTGTCTTGAGAGACGATATAATGATTCCGTGAAAAGCCTTTAGTCGCAAAAAGTTATAGCAATTCAAGGGTACATCATCTACAATCCCAGATTATATTTTGGGAGAAAATATTCTCGCTGTTGGTGATCGTAAGGATACAGAAATTCCGAAGAAACCAGTAAAATAGTAAAAGGGGCTCAGTTGAGAACGATTGCATTGATTAATCAAAAAGGGGGTGTCGGCAAAACAACGACAGCTGTTAATTTATGCGCCTGTCTTGCAAAGCTTGGCAAAAGGGTAGTATTAATAGATCTCGATCCACAGGGGAATTCAAGTTCATGGATGGGTATTGATATTTATAATCTGCACAAATCAATGTTTAATGTATTTAATGATGAAATGCCCATAAGTGAGATCCTACACGACACATGTGTGGAGAATATGTGGATTGCTCCGTCAAACGTCACTCTTGCCGCAGTGGAACGAACATTAGCAAACAAGCTGGAGAACGATACTATATTGAAAAACAGTATTAATCTTTTAGCGAATCATTATTTGTATAGTAATTGCCGCGCCGAATACATCATTCTGGATTGCCCTCCCTCGCTTGGATTACTTACTGTTAATGCGTTGTCAGCTGTGAGGGAAGTTTTTATTCCGTTAGAAACAAAAGTAATGGCTCTTAACGGTCTGGTTACCTTGATTAATACGGTAAATCTGGTCAAGGACACACTCAATCCTCTTCTTGAAGTCACAGGTATTATTGCCTGTATGTTTGATAAAAGAACAAATCTGAGCAATAAGGTGGTTGAGAAGATCAGTGAGAAGTTTCACGATAAGTTATTCAAGTCTATTATCAGGGAGAATACTCAACTTGCGGAGTGTCCTATTTCCGGACAGCCGATTACCATGTACGCTCCGGATAGTCGCGGTACAAAGGATTATATGGATTTGGCAAGAGAAGTTATTGGATCCACAGGAGAGATTCACGTCAGTAACTATACTACCGAAGGGAAGATAGAGACTGCCCGGCATTATAACAATGGCGGAGATGATATAAATAAATAATGCGGATTCTGGTATTGTTTCGTTAGAGGGGATGATTGATTGTAGGTGTCAGGCAAGTGCAAATATCAGCCCCTGAGTAAAGTTGCTTAATCGTATATTCCCGTATTATATACACTTATGTATATAGGTACGGGGTAAAATATTTTGTTTACTAATCTGTTATTTATGATAAAATTCCGTGTTGCTCAATTTTTGATAAAAACAGTAATTTTAATTATAAATATAGGAATAATAAGTACTTATGTTAGTAAGTTACCTGCCAATCCTGATTCTGCTTTTAGTAGTAATAGGTTTTGCCGTTTCTAACCTCATACTTTCCGCTTCTGTTGGTCGCCAAAAACCATCTGCCGAAAAGCTTTCCCCGTACGAATGTGGTATAGAACCAATAGGTACTGCGAGAGATAGATTTTCTGTAAAATTTTATCTAATTGCAATGATGTTTGTTGTATTTGATATCGAGGTGGTCTTTCTTTACCCATGGGCGGTTGCATTTAAGTCATTGAAAATATTTGGTTTAATTGAAATGGCAATATTCATTGTGATTTTGCTGTTTTGCTACGTTTATATCTGGAAACGGGGAGGTCTTGAATGGGAATAGAGACTGTTTTTGGCGATAATATACTTACTACAAACATTGACAAGGTGGTTAATTGGGCCAGGAAGAACTCACTGTGGCCTATGCCTTTCGGCTTGGCGTGTTGTGCCATCGAAATGATGTCTTCAGTGGCACCAAGGTATGATCTTGCCAGGTTTGGGGCTGAAGTATTCAGGTTTTCACCGCGGCAGTCTGACTTGATGATTGTTGCTGGTACTGTTACTTATAAAATGGCTGCTGTGACAAGGAAGATTTACGACCAGATGCCGGAGCCTAAATGGGTAATCGCAATGGGTGCATGTGCGTCTTCAGGTGGGATTTTTGATACTTATGCTACTGTTCAAGGTGTGGACGAGATTGTTCCTGTTGATATCTATTTACCGGGATGCCCACCAAGACCAGAGGCTCTGATACATGCAGTAATGGAATTACAAGAGAAGATAAAAGGTGAGTCTGTTCTGGATAATCCAGATAGGTAACTAATTTACATTAACATTAGTACTGCTATTTTAAAGTTAAATCATGACTGAAGATGCCACGATAGGAAAAAGATTAAAAGCGAAGTTTCCTGATGCCGTAATAGGTGGGAAATCGTTCAGAGGTGAATTGACCATAAACATAAATAAGGATTATATACAAAGAGCGGCAAAGTTTCTCTGTGAGGATAGTGAATCAGATTTTGATTATCTTTCAGATTTGTGTGGCGTTGATTTGTCCCGTTTAGAACGTAGCAATAATTTTGAAGTAGTTTATCATCTGTACTCAATAAAGTTGAATCACAGAGTGCGGCTCAAAGTGAAAATACCCGCTTCGGATCCAAGTATCGACACTGTCACTAATGTATGGAAGACGGCAGATTGGCACGAGAGAGAAGCTTACGATATGTTTGGCATAATCTTTAAGGGACACCCTAATTTACAGAGGATTTTAACACCGGAAGGTTTTGAAGGACATCCTTTGCGAAAGGATTATCCTCTTAAAGGCAGGCAACCGGAAACGCTAAAGGGTATTTACCGAAAAGGACAAGAATGACGGCAGCAACAACTGAGCAGGTAATGACCATTAATATGGGCCCACAGCATCCCAGTACGCATGGTGTATTGCGGTTACTACTGGAGCTGGACGGCGAGACTGTAGTTAAGGTTACGCCTGATATCGGGTATCTTCACCGTGGTATAGAAAAACTTGCGGAACATAAAACATACCATCAATTTATTCCTCTTACCGATCGTCTGGATTATCTGGCGCCTATGTCTAATAACATGGGGTATGCTCTCGCGGTAGAGAAGTTGCTGGATATAGAAGTTCCCAAAAGAGCACAATACATAAGGGTCATTATGTGTGAGCTCACCAGGATATCATCACATCTTTTATGGCTGGCAACCCACGCGCTTGATATAGGGGCAATGACTGTCTTTTTCTACACTTTCCGGGAGAGAGAAACCATTAATGATCTTTTTGAAATGGTTGCAGGTGCGCGAATGAACCTTTCATACATCAGGATAGGTGGTGTTGCAAAGGATTTGCCTGATGGTTTTATTGAAAAGACAAGGGAATTTATTAATACATTTCTGGCCAGATTAAAGGATTATGAAACCCTTTTGACAAAGAATAAGATATGGTTGATGAGGACGAAAGGGGTTGGAGTAGTTTCTGCGGAAGATGCAATAAATTATGGGTTGAGTGGGCCATGTATTAGGGGTTCCGGGGTCAGGTGGGACGTTAGAAAGTCTGAACCATATTCGTCATATGATGAGATGGATTTTCTTGTACCTGTTGGTGAAAACGGTGACGTATACGATCGATATCTGGTAAGGCTGGAAGAGATGCGTCAGAGCAATGAGATTGTACGCCAGGCCATGGATAATCTTCCTGAAGGTGAATATATTGCAGACATACCTGATGTTGCTCTACCGAAAAAAGAAAATCTCAAGCAAAGTATGGAGTCTCTCATTCATCATTTTAAGGTTGTTACCGGAGGCATTTGTCCGCCGGCTGGTGAAGTATATGCCTGTGTTGAAGCCCCAAAGGGTGAACTTGGATATTACATAGTCAGTGACGGGTCGAAGAACCCTTATAGAATAAAAATCAGGCCTCCATCATTTGTTAATTTAGAGGTGCTTGAAAAGATGGTAGTAGGTAGTCTGCTAGCAGATGTGGTTGCCGTAATCGGGAGTTTGGATATTGTCTTGGGCGAAATAGACCGTTAGTATTCTTGAGATTAAAGAGAATGGGTAAAAGAAAAAAACAAGCTGCAAAAGAGGAAGTCATAGATTTATCTAAAGCAGAAGAAATATTGGATAACTATGAGGGCGTACAGGGAGCGCTTATCCCTGTCTTACAAAAGATACAGTACGAATATGGCTATTTGCAGGAGGAAACCATTAATCTAGTCGCTGAAAGAATGAATATCAGTGCCAGTGAGATTATAGGTGTGGCGACATTTTATTCACAGTTTCGTTTGGAACCAAGAGGTGTGCATATAGTCAAAGTATGTTGCGGAACAGCTTGCCATGTCAAAGGGGCTACTAAAATAACGAAGGAGTTTGCTAATAAACTGAATGTTGCAGTAGGCTCTACAACTGAGGACAATATGTTTACTCTTGAGGAAGTGGCCTGTCTGGGAGCATGTTCTCTTGCCCCGATTATTACGTTAGATGGAAATGTCCATGGTAATATGGCTCCTGATGGTGTTGGTAATATTATTCAGGAAACCGGGAAACACGGAAGCTCTAAATAAAAATGGCAAAGAAAAAATCATTAACAGCAAAGAAAAAAGTGACTCCAAAACGGCCAATGATAATTGTTGGAATGGGTACCTGTGGATTAGGCGCCGGTGCTAAAGCTGTTTTGGAAAGCATTGAAAAAGAGCTGAAGAAGCAGAAACAAACAGCTGATGTGATCAGTACCGGTTGTATTGGGTTGTGTTCTCACGAAGTACTGGTGGACGTGGCTATGCCAGATTATTCTCGGGTTACGTATTCAAAAGTAAAGCCTGATATTATTCCACAAATAATAGAAGAACATGTGGGAAAAGGTAATGTGGTAAAGAAATATGCAATATCACAAATGCCTCTTAATGGCCGGGGTGTAAAACAATATCGTGATTTGCCGCTCTTTGACGAACTTGACCAAAATAAAAATCAGGTAAAAGTTGTTACCAAAAACTGTGGGATCATTAATCCTGAAGACATAGATGAATATATCATGAGCGGTGGATATAAGGCGTTAGAAAAAATATTAACCAAGATGACACCGAAAGACGTAATAACAGAAATCGGTAAATCAGGTCTTAGAGGACGTGGTGGCGGTGGTTTTGATACGGGATGGAAATGGGAATCGACTGCTAAATATGTTGCTGATCAGAAATATATTATATGTAACGCAGATGAAGGTGACCCCGGAGCATTTATGGATAGGAGTCTGATGGAGGGCGATCCTCATGCTCTGCTGGAAGGTATGGTTATAGGAGGATATGCTACAGGTTCTACGAGTGGATATATATACATACGTGCAGAGTACCCACTGGCTATCGAACGGTTAAAAATTGCTATACGCCAGGCAAAGGAAAGAGGGTATTTGGGCAAAAATATTCTAAATACAAAATATAGTCTTGATATCATTATAAAAGAGGGTGCAGGTGCATTTGTCTGTGGAGAGTCAACTGCACTTCAGTTTTCAATAGAAGGTAAACGTGGTATGCCCAGGACAAGACCTCCTCAATCTGTAGAAGCAGGTTTGTGGGACAAGCCAACATGTTTAAATAATGTTGAAACGTTTGCTAATGTTCCTATCATTATCAATCAAGGTGCAGCTTGGTATTCAAAAATAGGAACTGAAAAAAGTAAGGGTACAAAGATTTTTGCATTAACAGGGAATATAAAGCATGCAGGTTTAATCGAGGTTCCGATGGGTATAACGGTAAGGGAGATTGTATTTGATATTGGTGGTGGGGTCCCCAAAAAAAAGAAATTCAAAGCCGTGCAGATTGGAGGACCTTCAGGCGGTTGTTTGCCGGAATCATATCTAGATTCTCCTATAGACTACGAATCATTGAAAAGTGCTGGTGCCATGATGGGATCAGGCAGTCTTGTCGTAGTGGATGAAACGACATGTATGGTCGATATGGCAAGATTTTTTCTGGATTTCTGTACAAATGAATCTTGTGGTAAATGTCCTCCATGCAGGGTTGGCACTGTACTTATGCTGGATATTCTTAACCGGATTACACAGGGTGAAGGTAAAGAGGAAGATCTTGACGTTTTAGAAAAAATGAGTGATGAAGTAAGGACGATGTCACTCTGTGGGTTAGGCCAGTCAGCACCAAATCCTGTTAAGTCTACTATCAGATATTTTCGTGATGAATATCTGGCACATATTAGGGATAAGGAATGTCCGACTGCTACATGTGTTGCGCTTCACAAATACACGGTTATTTCAGACAAATGTACTAAGTGTACGCTTTGTATAAAAAATTGTCCGGTGGATGCAATATCTGGGTCACGTGAAGAGGCTGCGTTTATTGACAAAGAGAAGTGTATTGAGTGTAATTTGTGTTACGACAAGTGTAATTTTATGGCAATCAAGTAATAATGATAAATCTTAAGATTGACAATAAGGTTGTTAGTGTCCCAAAAGGTACGAATATATTTAAGGCGGCCAAGGACAACGGTATCTATATTCCCGGACTATGCTATCATCCGAAATTAACTCAGTATGGAGGCTGCAGGCTCTGCATGGTTGAAGTGACTGAACGGGGAAGGTCGAGGCATAGATTTTCCTGTGCGCAGCCTGTCGCTGAAGGTATGGTCGTAAAAACGAAAACTCCTGAGACTGAGAAGTATACCAAGTCTGTTATGGAGTATCTCCTTGCACATCACCCTCTTGATTGCCCGACTTGTGATAAGTCCGGAGAATGTGGCTTACAGGAGGTCACGCATGATCTCAAATTGAAACCGGGTAGATTTAAGAGCGCAAGGCTGGACGAGCCGATGAGGCGGGACAATCCTCTCTTAGAGTATAATTCTAACAGATGTATTCTCTGTAGCAGATGCGTTAAAGTGTGTAAGGAAATTGCGGGTGTTGCTGCAATTGATTATCAAAACAGGGGATTTAAGACCGTTATCGGTACCGCTTTTGATAAACCATTGGATTGTAGTTTCTGCGGTGGTTGCGTATCAGTATGTCCAACAGGTTCGTGGCAGGATAGAACTCTCAAATTTAAGGCCAGACCGTGGGAGTTGAAAAAGACTCCAACTATTTGTACATATTGTGCGGTTGGATGCAGCCTGGTGATAAATACCAAGGACAAAGAGGTAATGAGGGTGACTGCAGATGAAAATATAAATTTGGGAATAAACGAAAGTAATCTGTGTGTTAAGGGGAAATTTGGTCACGAGTTTATTAATTCAGATAAACGGATTAAAACACCTTTAATTAAAAAGGGTGGTAAACTGCGACCGGCTTCATGGGAAGATGCTCTTGAACATATATCAAATAGATTTCGTGAGATAATCGAAAAGAGTGGAGGCAATGCCATAGGTGGTATTGGTTCCGAAAAATGTACTAATGAGGATAACTATCTTTTTCAGAAACTCTGCAGGACTGTTTTGGGGACTAATAATGTAGATAATATATCAAACATGAAGTCTCCTTCACTTAACCGCCTGATAAATAATTCTGTTGCGTATGGGATGGCGTCAACATCACTGGAAGGAATAGAAAATGCGGATACGGTATTCTTTGTGGGTGCTGACATAAGCGAGGCACATCCTGTCGTCGGGAGTATGGTCAGAAAGGCGATAAGAGTTAACAAGACAAAGGTTATAATAGCGAACGTAAGAAATGTTGAATTTGGCTGTGAGACTAAAAACCTTCTTCGTTTAAATTATAAACTTGGAACACAGACAACATTGATCAACGCAATGATGAAAGTTATTGTTGATGAAAAGCTCGTAAATTTGAAAAAGGCTGCTGATAAGACAGAAAATTTCAATGAACTGCTTTCGTCATTGAGGTCATCCGAACTGGGAATCAAAAAAGTTTCCAAAGCAACAAATATTCCAGAGGATAGTATCAACGCTGCTGCTACTTCAATTGCGAAAGCGGGAAATTGTTATGTTATATGTGGGAAGGATATAGAGGAAGATCCATCAGGCGAGGAGACAATAGAGGCTTTGATGAATCTCTGTGCATTGGTGAACAAGGGTGATTCTGATAAAGTCTCAATCGTATTCTCAAGGGAGAATAATAATTCTCAAGGTGTAAATGATATGGGTGTTGTACCGGAATTTCTTCCAGGTTATCTCGATATAAACGATCCGGAGAACAGGGAAGTTGTTGAGGGTGCATGGGGTGCAAAACTATCTTCTGATCCTCTGGAACAAAAATCAGGTGATATTTTTGATCGTGCCGTGAAGAAGAAGATAAAAGCACTTTATGTCATGGGTGAGAACCCTATAGTGAACTATCCGAATGGCAAGAAGGTAAAGGACGCATTTAAAAAAGCCGAATTTATCGTTGTTCAGGATAGCTTCCTTACCGAAACTGCACAACTGGCGGACGTAGTTCTTCCATCATCAACATTCGTTGAGAAGGGCGGAACATTTACAAATATGGTGATGACTGTGCAACGGTTGCACAAAGCCATACCACAGGTCGGAGATTCTAAACCGGATTGGCAGATTATATGTGCCCTGGCAGAAAAGATGGGTCATGAATATCACTATACAACATCCAAGGATATTGTGGATGAAATAGGAAAGGGCGTTCCTATATACGAAGGTATTGAAGTTAACAGATTGCGGAGGAAAGGTTTTCATTGGATACTATCGCTGTACTATAAAACTAAAGCAGAGAGATACCAGTTTGAAATTACAAGCAAGAAAACCAGTGCAATAAAGAGTAATAAAAAATATCCATTCATATTATTAACAGGTTCCAGCCTGAGGCATCAGGGGACATATTCCAGGTATTCGGAGTCGCTTGTTTCCCTTGCTTCAGAATGCTTCGTAGAGATCAACAGGAAGGACGCTAAGAAAGCAAAGATTACTGACGGTGATAATGTGAAAATTGAGTCAGCTCAAGGTAATATCAAGCTTAACGTAAAAACTACTAGCAGGGTGCCTGAAGGAGTTGCCTTTATCTCTGAGGATTACGAGTGGGTTCCTGTTAATAACTTACGTGGTGATGGATACACAAACGTAAAAATATCTAAAACTAAGTAGAGAGATGTAGAAGGAACGAATTAAATGTCAAACGCTATTATTTATGCAATACTTTCAACAATTAAGATAGGGGTAGTGATAGGTGTGCTGTTGCTGGTGATCGCCTATCTTATCTGGGTTGAACGAAAAGTTATGGCCCATATGCAGGTTCGCATGGGACCTATGAGGGTGGGATGGCATGGTCTGCTTCAGCCTATTGCAGACGGACTTAAATTAATAACTAAAGAAGACATAATTCCGGCAAATGCCAGTAAGATTTTATTTATCGCGTCACCTGCGATAGCTATGGTTCCTGCTCTGTTATCGATAGCTGTTATCCCATTCGGGGACACAATAAGCATTATGGGTGTAAGTATCGATATGGTAATAACGGACGTAAACATTGGCATATTATTTATCCTTGCTGTCTCTTCAGTTGGTGTTTATGGTATTTTATTGGGGGGTTGGTCATCTAATAATAAGTATTCATTACTGGGGGGATTGAGATCTTCCGCTCAGATGATCAGTTACGAACTGTCAATGGGATTGTCTCTGATAGGGGTTATTATGATGACAGAGTCATTAAGCCTTGTAGATACTGTTAATGCTCAAGCTGGTTTGTGGTTTGTTGTGCTTCAGCCTGTCGCTTTTGTCGTGTACGCGATAAGCGCAATAGCTGAGACAAATAGATGTCCTTTTGATTTACCGGAAGCGGAGACTGAGCTTGTTTCAGGATTCCATACAGAATATAGCAGCATGAAGTTTGCGTTATTCTTCATGGCAGAGTATGCAAATATTATTACCGTAT
>JABGRF010000154.1 GCA_018648405.1 Candidatus Scalindua sp. | reverse complement strand
CCGGCAAAACCAAATGCCTTAATCAGGGAAATACGCACATCATCATTATCGGAATTTTTAAGGATATCAATTAGCGAGTCATAAACAGAAGAAAGATTAAGTCCCAATAATGAAATGACTGCAGACGTGCGTATTGCAGAGTCCTCTGAGTATAAAAGCTTCATCCACTCGTCAATCTTGATTCTCAACTCAGGTGAAATATCCTGTGATGTTTTCTTGGACGATCTCTCTTCTTTGGCATCAACGACTCTGTTTTCAGTTACTATAAGACAACTATAAATTGATATACTTGTTAAAACAAGTATGGATAAACAATGTTTTTTCATCTATATATCTGCAGGGAAGATCAACACCTATGTGCTGTTCTCTCCTATATTTAAAAGGTTAATACAACTTTAGTTAGTATATTAATTCCGCGACCTCTAAGAAATTTTAATACTATCAAAACTCCTTTTTAGCGTCAACATAAAACAGTCCAGAAAAGAATATCTTGAACATTTTTTTACGGGCTGTTAATATGTTGATTCTATGTGACTTATAATAATTCTTGTAATTTATTTGTGCCCTCTGGCTCAAGATCTAGAATCAAAATACCGGATAGACGATGGTAATAACTTAATTCCCTGAGAATCAAGGCAAAATCACAAAATCTATAACAAATGAAAATAATATCTTTTGGCGACATTCATGAAGATCTCAACAATTTGACGCTTTTGAAGAATGAGATGGAAAGTGCTGATCTTGTAATAGTTACTGGTGATTTGACCAACTTTAACGGACGAAAAGAGGCAGAAAGAGTAATCGATGAAATAATGAAGTACAATGAGAACGTATTAGCCCAATTAGGAAACCTGGACCAGCCTGAGGTAAACGACTATTTGACAGAAAAAGGTATCAACCTTCACAGAAATGGTTTCATAAGGGACGATATAGGGATATTTGGTGTAGGCGGTTCAAACCTGACACCTTTCAATACCCCTACCGAATTCAGCGAAGACGAAATTGAGACTTTTCTACTCGAGGGCATTGATAAAGTAAAGGATGCAAAATTTAAAATCATGGTACCGCATATGCCACCAAAAGATACGAAGATTGATATTATAACAGCCGGTGCCCACGTAGGGAGTCAGAGTGTCCGCGATTTTATCTTAAAACATAAACCGGATATTGCATTGAGTGGGCACATCCACGAGGCAAGAGGGAGCGATACAATAGAAAATACTTTAGCCTTCAATGCCGGAATGTTTCGAGAAGGCGGATATGTAGTAATTACTAAGACGCCAGATGAATTGTCTGCAGAATTAAAGGTGCTGTCCTAATAATTATGGAAAATCCAAAATTACGTCAACAATTAGATGCATTTCCCCATGAAGTATCCGGAGAACAGTACGTATGCTTTAGAGACCCGTTTAACACCAGGAACTCTTTTGTTCCCCGTGCAGTTTTTGACAACATTGTCTATTACTTTGACGGCAATCACTCCATAACAGACATACAGAAAATATATACACAGAGATTTGGTGAAAGTGATATTCAGGATATGATCAAGCAGGCAATAGCGGAGCTGGATAAGAATTTACTTTTAGATAACACCCGATCCAGAGATTTCATTAAAAAGTTGAAAGAAGATTTCAGAAATTCAACCATACGCAAGGACGCGCATGCAGGCACTGCTTATGAGGCGGACAAAGATAAACTTAAGGCGCAATTAGACGGCTTCTTTACCTCCGCAGAGGGACCGGGGATGCCATCAGAACTCAATCAAGCTAATGGATTGAAGGGAGTAATAGCACCGCATATTGATTTAGGGTGTGGAGGGCCATGCTTCGCCTGGGCCTACAAAGAGATTGCAGAATCGTCAGATGCTGAACTTTTTATAATTCTTGGTATTGCGCACACGGGAACCAATAATCTTTTTGTCCTGACGGACAAAAACTTTGAGACACCGTTTGGTAATGTGAAAACGGACAAAGGCTTTCTCAATTCATTACGGAAGAAGGGCAAGACTGATTATTTCGAAGACGAGTTTGTCCACAGAGACGAACATTCAATCGGATTCCAGACAGTTTTTCTTAAATACCTTTATGGCCAGAAAAAGAACTTCAATATAGTCCCGATACTCTGCTCCTCGTTTGGCGAAGCAGACAAAAATGAAACTGACTCCAGACAGGCTTATCAATTTAAGGAATTTGTATCTTCGCTCAAGGAAACTATTAAAGAGAGCAAAAAGAAAATCTGTATAATTGCAAGCGTAGACCTTGCACATGTAGGTTCCAGGTTTGGCGACACTGAACTTCAGGATGACGCATACCTTGATACATTACGATCCGACGACATTAACATGCTGAAATATGTGGAAAACCTGGACGTAGATGGATTTAACAATTCCGTTCAGAAAGATCACAACAGCAGGAAAATATGTGGATATCCGGCTATTAATACCCTACTGAATGTTATTGATGCCTCAGAAAGCAAACTTCTTAAATACTCTCAATACGCGGACGATACCAATTCAACAGTCTCATTCGCCAGCATGTCATTCTATTAAGTGTCGACACAAAAGCTCCACAGGATTATCTTTCCAATTCTATGAAGAGAAGAGTAAAGAGAAATTTACAATGCCCAAAAAGAGTAAGGTGTTTTTTATTGAAACCAGAAATGGTGAGTCACTTGATTCATTAGCAGAAAAAGTGAAGTGTCTTTACGATGCTGCCGGACTTGGGAGCATTATCAAACAGGGAGATATGGTCGCTGTAAAGACCAGTTTTGGGGAAAAAGGAAATATTGGCCACCTTAAACCCCCAATAATCAAAGCCGCTGTGGATAAAGTAAAGTTAAGCAACGGCAAACCTTTTCTGGTTGAAACAAATACGTTATACGTAGGGCAGCGTTCCAATGCAATAGATCATTTAATGCTCGCTCATGAGCATGGATTTACCATAGAAAACACCGGCGCTCCCGTCATTATTGCCGATGGACTATTAGGAGAACATGATTACATCGTTGATGTTGACAATGGATTGTGCAAAAACGCTTATATCTCAGGCGTGGCAAAGGCATCAAATGTCATTATCTCTATTGCGCACGTTACAGGACACCTTGCTGCAGGCATGGGTGCAACTTTCAAAAATGTCGGTATGGGGCTGTCAGCAAGGGGAGGTAAATTAGCTCAACATTCCGGTGTGATACCTCAGATTATCAGCAAAAATTGTACAACGTGCAAGGTCTGTCAGACCTGGTGTCCTTCGAATGCAATTACTATGGAAGATAATACTGCGATAATTAACTCTGAAAAATGTATCGGCTGTGGAGAATGCCTGGCCGTCTGTCAATTCAGCGCAGTTAAGATCGCGTGGGATGAAGACACTGCTAATTTACAGAAAAAAGTTGCGGAATATTGCCTGGCCATTTTAAAAGAGAAGAAGGAAAAGGCAGCGTTCTTTAACTTCCTTACACATATTACGAAACATTGTGATTGTATGGATGAACCTTTTGAACCGGATATCTCTGATATCGGCATCGTTGTTTCGAGAGACCCGGTCGCTGTTGAAAAAGCGACTATCGATTTAATAAACAAACACACCGGAAAAGATTATTTCAAACATATCTGGCCTGAGATTGATTATACTGTGCAGCTTAATCACGCTCATGAAATCGGTTTAGGCAATCTTGAATATGATCTGGAAAATG
>JABGRF010000372.1 GCA_018648405.1 Candidatus Scalindua sp. | reverse complement strand
CCATACTGTGATCAAATAATCATAGCGATGCTATTGGTTATCATAATCGCTGTTCCACTCTATTTTGATATCCATCTTCACAGCGTCTTCGACCTGAGTAAGATTACAATTCTTTATGTACTGACCTTTGCCATACTCACCATCTGGTCCATAAAAACTATAATCAATTGCCGGCAGATTCGACCAGAGTTCACCGTCATTGACCGGGATAACCAAATCCAACAATATTTAAGGCAACCACTAATTCTGCCAATTTTAGCATTTCTATTTGTAAGTGGGTTCGCAACAGTCTTTTCCATAAATCCCTATTTAAGTTTAGTGGGCACTTACAAACGGTACGGAGGTTTCATATCAACTATTGTATACATCTCACTATTTTTCATAATTATACATTTCATAGATAAAAAAAGGTTACGTTCCCTCCTTAACATAATTATCTTAACCGCCTGCTTAGCATCCATATATGGAATATTACAACATTTTGGTTTGGACTTATACCGATGGAGCACATCCTTTGGTTATGGGATCAGGGTTGCGGCTACTTTTGGACACCCCGCTTTCTTTTCTGCCTTTCTTATTATGGTCATACCACTCGTTCTGATAAAAATCTTTTCAGACCAGTCAGAACAAAATTGTCAGACAAGCTCTAATTTCAGATATTCAACATTTCTATATTTAGGAATCCTGACACTGCTTATCGTTGCATTTTATTACACAAAAACACGCGCCTCTTTTCTGGGTCTTCTCATCTCAAATATATTTTTCTTTTCTCTGATAGGGAAAAAGAGCCTTCAGGCAAATAAGACAAAGACGATTGTTACCACAACAATCATAATAGGCCTCTCCATCTTCTTTAATGTAAGCGATAGGACATCAGTTATTGGAAGGTTCATTGACGATGTAGAGCCGGCTATTTTAGACAGCAAAGAACCCTCTCACTTTCTGGAGGATTCTTATGAGGAAGCTGGCTTTGCGAGTAAGCTTGAGGGCACAATGCTTATGAGGGTTTTTCAATACACAACCGGGTTAAGGATTATTCGCGACTATCCTATTCTGGGAATTGGTCCTGATACATTGGGTATGATATACCCTCAATATCTCGCAACTGTATACAAAAAAAAAGGCGAACATAAGCATTTTGAAAATCAGAACAGGATTCATAGCGATTTTTTGGACATAGCAGTCTCCAGAGGCTTATTAGGACTGGGAGTGTACTTATGGTTTATCTTTGCTTATGCGAGGATGGTATGGAAGGGATGCAAGAGAGCCAACAGTTCTAACAAGGTGCTCATAATCGGCCTTTGTGCCAGCTGCCTTGCTTATTTTATACAAAACCAGTTTAGTTTCGGACACGTCCCGATACTTACACTTTTCTGGTTTCTTGTCGCCATGTCAGTTATTGCATCTCCCGTTTTAAATCCCCTGCCAGACGGGCTGGAGAATCCGATAAAACACAAACAGGAATTAACCAGGTGGATTGGTGCTCTCACTGTTAAGAAAGGCGTAAAACAAACTTTTTGCGGAATTCTTGTATGTTTAATGTTCTCGCTTATTATCCTTTGCCTGTTTCGCTACAAGGCAGACATCTATTTTGAGCACGGCAGAAGGACACTAAACAAAAGCGAGATCAAGGAGGCAATACAGAGCTATGAAACAGCAGTAAAGTATAATCCGTTATCATTGAATTATAATAATGTGCTCAATGGGATTTATCTGAAAATGGCGGAAACCGGTTCAAATAAAGAGAGCAAAAAAATTACGGAAGGACTACCGAATCTTTTTTCACGTGAACAAACAACGATGTGGTTTGTAAAAGCAATTGACGGTGCAGAGAGAGTACAAAAACTTTATCCCAGAGACTACCATTCAGCGTTTACCCTTGGCCAAGCCTATCATATTCTTGACAAAATATCACCTGCTCAACTACCAGGCGAGGACAAAGACATGAGTAAAGAGGCATTTAAAAACTATAGAATCGCGACAACCTTACACCCTTTTAAGTTTGAATATCGTAATAAACTGGCACGGTTTTATGCTGAAAAAGGCCAATATGAAGAAGCCATTCATGAATTAAAAGAAGCAAAGAATATTTCTCCTTCCAACCAGGCAGCCTACTTAAATCTCGCTAAAGTATTCATGAATGACGGAGAACGATATGAGGAAGCAGAAGATGTCCTCCTTGAATTCATTAAAAGAAATCCTGACAATAAAATAACAGATATCCACAGGCTTTTATGTTTCATCTACACCAAGGAAACAAAATGGGAAAAAGCCCTGGGACAATCAATAAAGATAATTCAAATAGATAAAGAAGATTTAGAAGCACATAAGTATGCAAGCATGGCAAACTTCAAGCTCGAAAGGTATGACGATGCACGGAGGCTATGTAACCGTATTCTAAATTTGGCAGGTGAGGAGAACAACACGTACAACAAATACGCAAAAGAGATGCTGACGCTTTTATCGGAGAAGTAAATTGTAAGCCTACTAAACACTCCCTATTAATCACAAAGCAGTTACTGCAATTTTATACTTGTCTGCCAGTTTAATCGTATCTTCTTTATCAAGAATCAGAGTCTTTTTCGCTTCTATCGCTATTGTAGACACGCCAGCTTCTTTTAAGTATTCGATAGTTTCTGTGCCAATTGTTGGCACATCAAAACGCGGATCCTGACCTTTCTTACTTAACTTAATCACTACAACATTACTGCGGCCAAGCTTACCTCCTCGTTTGATTGTTTCATTTGTACCCTCAATCGCCTCTACCGCCAGGACTATTTTATCTTTTACCACTATACACTGGCCTATCTCCATCCCCGCGACTTCCTTAGCAATCTTCCAACCGAATTCTATATCGGCTGCTTCATTTTCTGATGGTTGCCTCTTAGTCAAACAACCTTTCTCTGCCAGAAGATCTTTAACGTAATCCAAAGAGCTGATAAGTTCTATACCGTCTATGGCAAGTTCGTTTGCAACTGCTTCAAGGATAGAGTGGTCGTGCTTGCTCCTGAGTTTTTTATACCACATGTTAATAGCCCTCATGTCAGGCCTCAACTTTAAATGCTTGAATCTTGAATGGATGTGTGATTTAGTCAGCCCCCCCGCCATAACAGCCTTCTCTATATGCTCGTTCTTCAATGTTCGTATCATCTTGCCCATCTTGGCAACTCCAACCCAGTATAGCTTATCAACATATTGATCTATCTCCGGGGATGCCTCCCCCTCAATAGCAACTGCTATTATCTCTATCCCTTTTGCCTTTGCGCTCTGTGCAAAGAGTATCGGGAATCTTCCATTCCCTGCAATCAATCCTAATCTTTCCATTTTTTCTAGAGTTCAATAGAAGGTAAATCTATTTTTGATCTGGTCCCAATCGCTCTTCCAGCTGTTTTACCTTTTTCTGTAAATCTTTTATAGTATCTTTAATCTCCGGCAATTTTTGTATAATGACAAAACACTTTCTCATTCTTTCAATCTCTATTGCCGGTGTACCCAGAAAAGTGCCGCCTGAAGGCAGGTCTTTTATAACCCCTGACCAACCACCCACCTGTACATTGTCTCCCACCTTGATATGACCTGCAACACCCGCCCCTCCCGCCAGGATAACGTTATTGCCAATTTCTACACTGCCTGCGATACCTACCTGCGAAGTTATCAGTGTGTCTTCACCGATTTCGACGTTATGCGCAATCATTACCTCGCTGTCTATC
>JABGRF010000203.1:21861-25514 GCA_018648405.1 Candidatus Scalindua sp. | reverse complement strand
GGCAAAAGCACTCTAGACGTCATAAGAAATCTGGAACACAAATATAAGGTGGTCGCATTATCAGCGAATTCGCAATGGGAACTATTATCAAAACAGGTTGAAGAGTTTAAACCGGAAAGTGTGTCTCTTGCGGATGAACGATACGTAGATTCACTGAGAAACAGCCTATCAGGGAATTCTGTACAAGTTCTTACCGGAGCAAACAGTGTCAAAGAGATGGTTTCCAGAGAGAATGTTGATATAGTTCTTTCGGCAATAGTTGGAGGAGCAGGACTCCCTGCCGCTATCGAAGTAATTAAAAACAAAAAAACGCTTGCTATTGCGAACAAAGAAGCTTTAGTTATGGCAGGTGGGCTGATTATGCCTATGGCAAAAGACAATGGTGTAAACATCATTCCTGTTGACAGCGAACATAGCGCCGTACTTCAGGCATTGAGAAGCGGCCGTCGTGAAGAAGTCAAAAAAATTATCATTACAGCATCGGGAGGGCCGTTTCGCAATCACCCGAAAGAGAAGTTGTCTGAAGTCACGAAAGAGGAAGCTCTCAACCACCCGACATGGAGCATGGGAGACAAAATCACTATTGATTCTGCAACAATGATGAATAAGGCCCTTGAAGTAATTGAAGCAAAATGGCTTTTTGATCTGGATGCGTCTCAGATTGAGGTAGTCATTCACCCTGAATCAATAATCCATTCGCTCGTAGAGTTTTGTGACGGTTCAGTCATCGCCCAAATGGGAATACCCGATATGAGGGTACCTATACAATTTGCACTGACATACCCTGACAGAGAAAATGGTAATGTAAAATCTCTTGATCTGGCTGAGCTGGGCACTCTTAATTTCCAAAAGCCGGATATGGACAAATTTCCGGCACTAAGGCTGGGATACGAAGTAGTTGAAAAAGGCGGAACTATGGGTGCTACATTTAACGCTGCAAACGAAGTAGCGGTTCAGGAGTTTTTAGATAATAAAATAAAATTTACTGATATCTCAAAAGCAGTGGAGCATGTTATGAATGAACATAATTTCATAAATGATCCTACTTTACAGGATATCATGGATGCGGACGAATACGCGCGCAAGGAGACAAAAACATGCCTTTCATAGGAATATCATCTAATGTCGTTTTAGTAATTATTGGGATAGGATTGCTTATTTTCATTCATGAACTTGGACATTTCTTAGTAGCCAAGAAGATAGGTGTAAGAGTACATGCGTTTTCCCTCGGATTCGGTCCGGCAATAATCAGTAAACAGTTTGGTGAAACTAACTACAAAGTTTCACTCATACCTTTGGGTGGCTACGTAAAACTCGCAGGTGAGCAAAGAGAGGATTCAAACACAGGTGAGGACTGGGAGTTTATGTCTAAAAAACCGTGGCAACGTGCTGCCGTGCTCGTAGCTGGTGTCACTTGTAATACAATCTTAGCTTTTATTCTTTTTATAGTTGCCTTCAATGTAGGAGTTCCTTTTATTACTTCAGAAATTGGCCAGACCATGCCAGGAGGACCTGCATGGGAGGCTGGAATACGGTCTGGAGACAAAATTGTCAAGATCAATAACGTTACTGACCCTGACTTTGAGGATATCTTTATTTCTGTAGCACTTAATAGTTCTCCTGAAGGTATTAACATGGAGATCGAAAGAGACAACGAGACATTCAATGTGAACGTAGTACCTGAATACGACGCATCAGTTGGAGTCCAGCGCATTGGAATTTCACCGGCAAGCACTTTGGAAGTAGACAAAATATTTACTGTCGAAAATGCAGACACTCCCGCGCAAGTATCAGAACTAAACGTTCATGATAAAATACTACAGGCTAATGGTAAAACGATTACCAGCGTTAATGATTTCAGGGAAATAGTAAATGCAAATCCTGGTAAAGTGCTCAACCTTGCTGTTTTGCGGAACGATAAGAAAAGAGACATCAAGGTAACACCATCTGTTGTTACTCGATGGATGATTGGGTTGTCCTGCGCAACATCTAAACTGGATGGTATTAAAACGGATAGCTTTGCACACTCCCTCGGACTGGAAAAAGGGGATGAAGTAGTTAAAGTAAATACACAGAGTGTTCATGGCTTTACAGAGTTAATAAGCTCAATTAAAGAGTTGCCTGACGGAATCATCACTCTACAGGTAAAAAGGGGTGAAGAACTAAATAATATTAAGTTCACAAAATTGGGAGAAGAGACTGTCAAAGAATTTTCCGAAGGAATCTTCCCTCACTACGGATTGACAGTAGACTCAACAGTTGAAGGTTTCCCTGCTGAGAAATCAGGTATTAAACCTGGCGACAAAATTACATCAATAAGCGGTGAAAATGTAACAAAGTGGAGCCAGCTTTTAACTCTTGTTACTGCCAGCCAGGGCAAGGAGTTTGAAATTGCATGGACTCATAATTACGAGACTATCAGAAAGACAATAAAACCGCAGAAGAACGAGAAGAATGCACAAGGTATACTAGGAATCAAATTCAGAGAAAAGAAGATTTACAGAAAATATGGTTTTTTCAAAGCATGTTCCGTAGGCACACATAAGACGGTTATAAATATTAAAAGAATCTATTTGACCATACAGGGATTTGTATCAAAGAAATTGTCAACTAAGGCATTAGGCGGCCCGGTACTGATAGCTCAGGCGTCTTACGCATCAGCACAGTCAGGGATAGGCAAGCTCATGTATTTCATGGCCATTATCAGCATTAACCTGGCAGTGATAAACATATTACCTGTCCCGGTTCTTGATGGAGGGCATCTCATGTTCCTTGGCATTGAAAAGCTTAAAGGATCTCCGGTGAGCGAAAGAACGATGGTAATCGCTAATTATATTGGTATGGGATTAGTACTGACTCTTATGATCTATGCAACCAAGAACGACATTATGAGACTTTTTCATATACTATAGTCGCTTAGCAACATTCAAAACAACAGATTCCAAATCTAGTTTGGAATCTGTTGTTTGAGATTAATAACTTATCAACTACACACCCTCAATGATACACTCCGCCTCGTTTTTCAATCTGACAAGTTCGTTCTCTAAGGACACCCTATATTCCTCCATCTCAGACTTTTCCAGTTTAGATGGTACTAAAATAGGATTCCCATAAAATATTCTCGCTTTAGAAAAAGGCTTGGGTATGCAGAATCTATCCCAACTTGGAAGTTCCCAACACTTTGCCAGATATATCATTACCGGAATAATAGGATATTGCGTCTTCTGCCCTAATAATATTGCTCCTGATTGAGCGACAAATCTAGGACCTTTCGGGCCATCAGGAGTTATTGCTAATGAAATCGATTCCTCTTTTATCTTCTTTATCATTCTCAACAGTGCCTTTGCACCTCCCCTGGTAGTGGATCCCCTGGCAACACCGTAGCCTAATCGTTGCACAATCTGTGCAATATACTCACCATCACGATGCTGACTTATCAAAACCTTTACGTTGCGATTTCTACCTACATATGCCGGAAGTAGCATATGTGCATGCCAGAACGCATATATCGCGTATTTACCTTGCCGCTCAAGGTTTTGATAATATCCATCCGGAATCTCCTTAATACTCATTGTACCAAACAAAAACCTGACAACAATAGAACCCAAGACTCCAACCAGAAAAAACTTTATCTTTTGTATATTCATTTTCTT
>JABGRF010000203.1:17530-21761 GCA_018648405.1 Candidatus Scalindua sp. | reverse complement strand
TCGTCACTTTCACAAAAGTCTTTAAATATTTGCAAGAGTCCCTGCTGACGTCTTGCCGAATTAACCACGTTTACTCCCTGTGTATCTTTTCCAAGAATTCTATAGCCCATAAACCTTGTAATATTATTTGGTGATAACTTTGAATACTGTTTAAACGCCTTAAACAATTTTTCTTCTAATTGACGGTCTTCTCTTTTTCTTGCATATGTTAATAAAACAGGAATAATTATATTGATTAATATTACGCTAGCTCGTTCGTTACCAATCAACCTTCCCTTCTTCTTTAACCGTTTTCCTCCAAATGTATAATAATAGGACCAGAATTCGTCATATAATTCTAAAAAGACAGATTCTGTATTTTCTATGATAGTTCTTATCTGGTCTGTCTCACTCTTACTGTTATCTGTCTTCTCAAAAGAGGCTAATATCACTCTAAAGATACCTGTTTCATAATTTCCTGATACAAGACGGCTGATCGCAGCGATTCTTCTTATTGGATAGTTACCAGGTCTGGAATACTTAAAACTCCACAACTCCCCATCCATAGGCTTATTATTGATATCATTTCTGATTTCTGACCATATCAACTCAATGTCTGCAATGTATTGAATAGTATGTTTGTCCCTAGCACTCGCATATTTTGATCTCTGACTTGGCAAAAGCCCAGACATACCAAACAACAATGCCTGTATCTTCTTGCTTCTCTCATTTATAGAAATATCTGAAGGTATTAATCGCCTAATTTCATTAATTGTGACGATAGTACCCAAATATTTGAACTGCTCTTTATTATTCTTATAACCAAGAGATTCTAATATTGATTCATACAATACCTGCTCAAACGTCTTCGTCTTCAGTTGCTTTACAACCCGATCTGTCTTAACCAATATCCTTTCATCACCAGCATAGTCTAGAAATTGTCCAATCCATTCATCATCAAGTGAAATCGCACTCATTCTTTTCTGGCAAGGCCCTGCATTAGCACTACCGGTGTGTGGATAGTTCTCGATATCAATCATATCGGCAAGCGTATCCAATTCGTACTTTAGAAAACCATAAAGCTCCAACTGAGGAATCCTGTGATTTCTGATTACAACATACTTCTCTTTTCTATCATTCCACATAAAGACATGCAGGCATACCTTTTCATACTCTTTTTGCTTACTATGTCCATGACGCACCCAATCACCTGCGCATACATGTATCTCCACATCTCCTTTTACTATTCCCTTTCCTTCCAGAAGTATTTCAGCGTCCTTAAAGTCAGGCCCCTCTTCAAGATTCCATATGCCTGTAGAGATGATCTCTATCCTTAATCCGTCTTCAGTATATAATTTGTCCTTCTTTAATAGCTGTTCAGACCATATACAGTTTACTAACTGCTCCTTAACCTTCTTCCCTTTTACACTATACTTAAGGCGTCCTGATTCTTTAACTCCGCAATATCGTCTGATAAGCTCGCGGTAACGAGGCGCATTAAAACCACTAGAATAGTCCTTATTCTCGAACATAAAATCTTCCCTGATTTTATTATTAGAATTAATAGTGAATGCCTACATACAGACAAAAGGTAATAGAATCGATTGCTAAAATCAAGTAGTTTAATTCGTATGTATATGAAATGGGCTATACGAGGTTTCTCAAATATGTGATGTTATACTTTGCAAATGCTCATTGAAATGTGGAACAACAAAAACAATGATTAGTTTCTCATCTTTTTATGCAGAGAATATTTTACCATCTACTCGTTCAATCTTACTTGTCGCATTACGAGTGTCTATCACAAGGTTAGAGTGCTTGACTATCTCTGCATAGTCATATGCACTATGATCAGTAATTATGATTGCAGCATCCATCTCTTTCAACAGATCCGGGGTGATAGGAATTGATTTTTTCTGAAAGTTATATTTTCTGGTCTGTTTCAACACAGGTATCCACGGATCATTATAGTCTACAATAGCACCCTTTTCTAATAACAGCTTCATAATTGAATATCCGGGGGATTCTCTCTCATCATCAATATCTTTTTTGTATGCAACTCCAAGCACTAAGATTTTACTACCTTTGAGGCTTTTCTCATGCTGATTTAGAGCCTCTATAACTCTCTCTATTACATAGTACGGCATGGACACATTAATTTCACCTGCCAGTTGAATAAAGCGAGTAGCAAAATCAAATTCTCTGGCTTTCCAGGAGAGATAGAACGGATCGATTGGTATGCAATGTCCACCCAATCCAGGTCCTGGATAGAATGGTGTATATCCGAAGGGTTTAGTTGCCGCGGCATTTATTACCTCAAAGATATCGATTCCCATCTTGTTCGCCAGCACTTTCAGTTCATTTACGAGGGCAATATTAACAGAGCGAAAGGTATTCTCCAGTATCTTTGTCAACTCAGCGACCCCTGTTGAGGATACTGGTACTACCTGTGTAATACTATCATAAAGAGCTGATGCAACCTCTAGGCACCCAGCAGTAACCCCCCCGACTACTTTGGGTATATTGGCAGCATTAAATTTACCATTTCCTGGATCTTCTCTTTCCGGTGAAAAGGCAAGGAAATAATTCTGCCCAACCTTCATGTTACCGATCTCCAGTCCCTGCAGAAGCATCTCCTCTGTAGTGCCCGGATACGTAGTACTTTCCAGAACAATAAGCTGTCCGTCACGGAGAGTTTCAGAAATTGTTTTTGTCGTATCCAGAAGATAACTCAAATCCGGCTCCATCTTATCTGTAAGTGGAGTTGGCACGCAGATCAAGATACAATCAGCCTCCTTCAGACGTTTAAAATCAACTGTCACTTCAAGATGACCGTTTTTTATCCTATCATTAATCGGCCCCATTTGAATGTGCTTAATATATGATTCTCCACGATGGAGCATATCAATCTTGCGCACATCCACATCAAAGCCAATCACCTTAAATCCTTCCTGTCCAAAATGAATTGCAAGTGGAAGCCCTACATAACCAAGTCCTATAATCCCTACCACAGCCTCTCTTTTATCGATCTTGCTTAAGAGAGCCACCTTCGCCATGCTTTCTTCTTTGTTCATACTTTTACCTTTTAGTAGTTTACAGTAAACCGAGCTTAAGCCTGTCCAACGTATAACAGGCTTACTTTTATTATATGCTTATATTACATTAACAATCCTGTAGAAGTGAATATATATGACATACCTAATCTTTCAACCAGAATTCTAATTCGTCAGTTATTTTATCATAGTCACCAAGATTAAGACTTAAAAGATTCCTGAGGTGTGTCATCGTGCCTACATCTTCACTAATAAACTTGAATCCAAGATTAGTTTGATGTATGTGCACAAGAACTGCATCAAATATCAACTTAATATCAGAGGAATGAAGATGTATTGTTAACGTACATTTATCATTCATCTTCACAGAAACTTGTTCTTTAAAATTTAATAAGGCTCCCCTTAAGGACAGATCCAACAACTCTCCAGAATAAACCTTATTATCTATCTCTATTTGAGATTTGGCCTTAAAATTGATTCTACTGAAATATCGTTTATCATCCATGCCCTGACCACCTCCCAATAAACACCCTGTTAAAACAACAGATTATTAAATCCTTAACTATGTGTACCAACCTGATATCTTTAAATATATCAAACAAAAGAGAGGCTACCACTGGAGAAGCTGCATTTCAAGACAAATTTCATGCTTAATAGTTCACATTGCCGCAATGAATGCTAAATAGAAATTATTCACAGAAGCAATTCTTTTTCTAATTGGATTTTAGATACAATTTATACTAAAATCGAAATACATTGAGCCAACATCCTGAAAACAACTCTAATATCAAAGAAATATATAAGAAACTCGAAGCCGAGCTTGCAAGTATAGACCCGGGCTGCAATGCCTGTGGGACGTGCTGTCATTTCGATGAATTTGGACATGTACTGTATGCATCAACCATTGAAACAGACTACATACAGAAGAACGTGGAAATCCCCTCTTTTAATCCTGACAAAAATGTGTGCCCCTTTCTAGTAAACAATGAATGTAGTATCAGAGAGCACAGGGTTCTTGGCTGTCGGGTATTTTTCTGCAATCCAGATCACAAAGAAACCTTACAGGCAATATACGAGAAATATTATACTATGATCAAAGATTTGGCAATAGATAATGAAGTTGAGTGGCAATATGCGCCAATGATGAAGATGCTTAAAGAAAAGAGTAATTAATAAAGATATTGATGATATTATTTACG
>JABGRF010000203.1:0-17430 GCA_018648405.1 Candidatus Scalindua sp. | reverse complement strand
TGAAGATGCTTAAAGAAAAGAGTAATTAATAAAGATATTGATGATATTATTTACGCCAAATCTGTTTAGATGGAGAGAGAAATACTGAGAGAAGAGATTCAAACACTTTACAATTCCTAAATACTTAAATTCATAAATCCATCAACACCCCATACCTCAACCCCCTTGAACTTATATTGCAATTCTGGAATTTCAACTTCTCCATTATTCTCCACATAATCATTGCTCCTGCCAGTAAGACATCCGCACGTTTCGGCTCGATGCCGACCTGATCACGTCTCTCACTGACGGTCATTCGTTTAAGTTCCTCTACCATTCGATGCAAGTCTACACTTGTCAATTGGACTTTTTCAACTTCTGCAGCATCAAACTCTCTAAGCCTCAGATGCCAGGAAGCAAGTGTAGTAGCCGTACCGGCCACCGCAAGCATTTGCATGTCTGATGGAGTGGCGCTTCTCCAATCCACAAGTTCCTCAAGCTTATTATCTATTTCTTTAAGGCAGATGCTAAACTCTTCATCAGTTATCGGGTCAGACTTCAGGTATCTTTCCGTAAAACGCACGGACCCCAAATCTATACTCCTGCCCTCATTTGTGGTAACAAATTCTGTACTGCCACCTCCAATATCTACCACTGCATGATTAGAAGCTTCCATATTTGGCAGAAGAGAACCCTTAAAACTTAATCGAGCCTCATCTTTCCCAGAAACAACCCTGAACACAAATCCCAAATCGGCCTCTACCCTTGCAAAAAACTCACTTCCATTTTCAGCATCTCTTGCCTGACTGGTTGCCACACATATAACATCACCAGGTAGTATTCCAGCTGTAGAGATTATTTTTCTATACTCATCCAGACACTTTAGCGTTCGTTCTATCGCTTCAGGCTGAAGGTATCTTGTTTTGTCTACTCCCTCACCAAGGCGAATAATACGGGCATAATCACCCAGCACCATATTAACACATCCAGACTCAACCTCTGCAATTAGCAGAAGACAGGTATTCGTTCCTAAATCAATAGAAGCCTTCAGCATTCAACTCCTTTAACAACATTTGTAAAACAAATATGTTCAGTCTCTGGCCAGAAAACCAATAATCCGAATCGGTATCACTCTCAGGAGAATAGAGCATTATGGTAATGTGATTCTCTGGCAACCTGACACTATTTAGAAAATGCCTTTTGTCTCCAAAATATGTAGCTACTCCATAACAGGGCGATACCAATATCAATATCTACTATGGAAACTGCTATTAAGAAATAATAGTTGTGTTGTGTATGTGCCATCCTCGCCATAGTCGCACCAAACGATATCATTATGGCTAATACAGCAAAGAACCACGGTTTGAAGAACTGCCAGATTTTTGGTTGGTTAAGGGTATTTATTCTTGCAAGGTTTTTCAGACAACTTTTTCTAAAAATGAACTTACCCTTGATACTGCCTATGACAGGACCCACAACAATCGCCAGCCAGGGCCAGTACTGTTCAGGTTTAAGTGAATACGCCTCTATCAGCAGGCTGAATCCCTTTATTAGCAACACAATGCCGCCAACATACCAAACGAAGGCGGCTAAGATATTGAGGGTACGTGTGGACGCGGTCATTGTTGATCAAGTAATTTCTGCAGAATAAACTTCAAAAGAGAGCAGTAACACACCATAGATTGACAGTCACTGCTCTCTTTATAATATAAGTACGTGTATTGCCTAACAAATCCATGTAACAACTAAACACTAAAAGTACGGATGCTTATTCCTCTCGATCTGTGATCTCGATCAGGTGGTATCCAAAATCGGTTTTGACTGGACCATGAACTTTTCCGACTTCATCCTTAAAAACTACCTCATCAAATTCCTTAACCATTTGCCCAGGGCTAAACTCACCTAAACCTCCTCCGCTTTGACCCGAAGGGCATGTGGAGTGCTCCTTTGCAACTTCCTCAAAATCTGCTCCACCATCAATTTGATCTTTTAACTTTTGACATTCTTCCTGACTAGCCACTAAAATGTGACGTGCCTTAGCAGTCCCCATAACGACCCCTTTCAATAAACACTAAAACTTCCTTAATATAAAAACAATTAATTTTACTCAATGTAATTCTCATGTCAATTAATTTCCACAATCCCTTTAGTCGCACTCTCTACTTGAAATATAATTTATAGTAAATTCTTCAATACCGGCTTAAGTACAAACTTTATAGCAGACAAAAACCTTTCATTTATTAATTTAAGTGAACAATAAAAAGTTAGTCAGAAATACATTGTAGGAAACTGCAACCACATTACTTATATATCTTATATATCTTATGAACCTGTACTCTGGTAATGATTAACTCCAGCTTTCCATGAGAAGATCGAAATGGTAATCACTACAATACCTACAATTGGAGTTCCCATTTCCAGTGATGGATGAAGGAGGCCAGCCCCTGAACGATCTAAAAAGAAATGTGCCGGATAAAAATTAATAAATGCAATAGGGAAAACAAAAGTCAAAAAAAACTGCATTCCCATATTATATATGTTTACAGGATAGTTAATGAACTCCTTACTTGAGAATATCACTGTGTGTACCAGGGACCTGTTCCTTAACGTCCAGAAGGCAACCGCTGTTACCATCAGGCGTATGCCTCCAGCAATCAGAACACCTCCCGTCACAATTACGGGAAACAATATAACCTTATAAAGAGTCCATTCAATATTGGCATAGCATGAACCGAAATAAAGGGCAGTAAATCCAATTATTAGATGCGCAGCTGTCGACACCTCGAATTTTGAAAATATCACCTGTCCTAACGGGCTGAGCGGTCTTACTAATACTCTATCAAACTCACCATCCACAATCATTTTGTCAAAATTAACCAACTGTGAAAATATGAGATTAGTAAAACCGAAAGCAAAGGCTTGAAGTGAATATAAGAAAACCATCTCTCCCACTGACCAACCCTTTATTTCGTGGAAACGGTTCAATAGGATAAACAACAGTCCAAATTGCCCAGCATAGAAAGATAATATAGCGAATACATAGAACAGAAAGCTTGCTTTATATTCCATCCTCGCCTTTATTGATGTAGTAAATAACGTAAGATATATTTTTATCGACTCCACGCTAGCCTCCCTGGATTATTAATTTTTTCTTACCGGCACCCCACATTAGATGGCAGATAACACCCATTATCACAATCCATATTAATTGTGCCACTATTATTGATTGAGCATCCGCCAGAGAAGCCCGTCCAATAAGAATGGTAGTAGGAAAATAGAGCATGTATTGAAAAGGAAGAAGTGCTACTATTGGCTTCAAGAATTCAGGAAAAAAATCTATAGGCACAATTCCTCCGGAAAAGAAAGTATAAAAAGCATATTTAAAGAGCAGGAATGGGAATATTTCTATAAACCAGAAAGAAAGTAATCCCGCAATAAAGTTCATCATTGAAACCAGGATATAACCGGCAATACATGACACAAGGAAAAGCAAAATCCTTATCACTTCAAGCGGAATATATATATCAAAAAGCAAGACGGATATGACAACTATGGGAACAGTTCTCGCCATCATATGAAAAAGGGAATGCCCCACATTCTCGGCAAGATTCATGAAGAAAAATGATGTGGGTCTTATAAGTTCCATCGCGATCGACCCGTCCATAACCTTCCTATAGATAATAGAATCATCCATCGTAAAGGATATTCTGACAGCCATGACCAGTACCGCATACGTTACTATGGCGGTTAATGTGTAACCATTATGCACCGTAGTATCAAACTGAGAATATAACGCTTTCCATAACGATGTAAATATAAAGACGTATAGAAAGCCATTCACAATTCCTACGAAACAATCAAATCTATATGTAACCTGTTTCTGAAATGATACTGATACAAATTTTATAAATAGTTTTGGATTCATCTCATTTAGTGAGCGATTCTTCTTAAGTTGTTGGTAGCATTGCACTATTGTTATAAATATTCCTGATTATACTCTCCACAGAGGGTTCGTTTACCGATATATCCTTTATCTTATATCGTGAAGCGATGGTACCGATAACCTCACCGATACCATAATTGTCATTATCAAATGTCAGCCATTTTTTACAACCCTGTTCTCGCACAACAGTAACCCCGGGAATTCCCTGAATAGTATTTCCATCATCATAAAACTCAACCTCTATCACTTTTTCATGCACAAACTTTTGCTTCAGCAACTCAGTCTCACCGTCATACATTATTTTACCTTCCTCAAGAATAATAAGCCGCTTACAAAGCTGCTCAATATCGTTCATGTCGTGAGTAGTAAGAATTATAGTAGTTCCCTCGTCACGGTTAATTTCCGCCAGAAAGTTCCTTATGGACTCTTTTGCCAGAACGTCAAGGCCAATCGTTGGTTCATCCAGAAAAAGCACGGGAGGATTATGGATCAGAGAAGCAGCTATGTCACATCTCATTCTCTGGCCTAAAGAGAGCTTTCTCACTGGCATATCCATTAGGGGCTTGAGACCAAGTGCATTATCCAGCTTTTTAATTTGTGATAAAAAATCAGTCCGTGACACACGGAAAATCACTCTCAGCAAATCAAACGATTCTCGTACAGGAAGATCCCACCATAGCTGCGTTCTTTGACCAAACACAACACCAATCTTCGCGGCATTCTTTTTTCTCTCTTTGAAAGGAACAATTCCATTTACCTCAGCGCTCCCGGATGTTGGCACAAGTATACCGGTCAGCATCTTAATTGTTGTTGACTTACCTGCGCCATTTTCACCCACATATCCAACAAATTCCCCACGCTTGATCTCAAAATCAATGCCATCTACAGCAGTAATTATTTTTCGTTTTCTGTAGAAAAGTGCTTTTAACTTTCCTGAAAACCCTCTTCCAGACTCACTTATATCAAAGTCCTTACTTAAATCTTTAACCTTAATTGCTATTTTATTCTGTTCCATATTCCGTAATTCAATAATACATAGAGACATAAACACATTAATAACTAAGAACTATATTACTATAAAAGACACTACTTTGCCAGTATTGACTCTCTAGGTATAAGAGGGTACAATGTCTAAAGTTTTATTATGATTAATTTACCTTTATCATCTTAAGCGGAGGAATTCTATATGGCAATTCAAAATGGAAAAATTTCAGCGTACAGAAAAACTCAAGACGACATGGTTGCAAAAGTAACAATAATCAAAAGAGATTCTATGACTCTTGATGTTTATTACTTTAAGGCAGGTCAGGCTCTTGGGTACCACAGACATCCTACCGGGGACCAGATATTTACAGTAATTGAAGGTAGCGGAACTTTTAAGCTGGACGATGGTAGTGAAGAATGTTTAGAGGTTGAACAGGGTTCAACTTTTCTTGCGCCTGCAAATGTGTGGCACGATCTTATCGACTCCGGCAATGGCAAACTGGTCGCACAGCAAGTCACGAAACAGCCATCAGGCATGGAAAAGAGATAGGATGAATCTGTTGCTGTTATCCTTTGACTCCGTTCAGGATGACATCACACTGAGCGGAGTCAAAGTGCTATCACCATTACGTAATCTTCCATATACAAGCCGATATTACTTCTTTTCTATAATCAGGTTTTCATAATCGTCAAGTTTGCAAGCATAACCTGGCGGAAGGAACGTTGTTGACGTATCTTCGACTATCATTGCAGGTCCCTTTATTCTGGAATAAGTCTGTACGCTATTCCTGTCATAAATATCCGCCTTTAACCATTTTCCTCTGTAATAGCATTTTGTCTTTTGGGTTAATGCTTTTTCTTTCATTGAGTCGACATTCAATCTCTTTCTAAGCGATGGCTTTCTTGTCTTGCCGATTACCCTTACTCTGATATTTACAACCTCTATTTCATAGTTTGTATTTGAATAACCATATGTTTTTTTATGGAGTTTGTGGAAGTTTTTAATATAACCTTCCTCAAACGGCAACATAAGCTCGTGAGACTGCCCCACATACCTCATGTCTACAGAATTTTCTACCGTTACTCTGTTTTTCCGAATACCCTCAGAAAGGACTTCTCTCATACCTTGCGATATTAGGGGTTTAAATAAGTTCTCTATTTTCCTGTAATCTCTCTCATTTGCATTTAAGAGTACGCTTTTTGAATAATCTTTAACAATATCAGTAAGTGTCATCCCCAAAGCAGATAGCACACCTGCATTCTTTGGAACAAGTATCTTTTTAATTAAAAGGTTTTCTGCTAATTCACATGCATGAAGCCCACCCGCACCACCAAAAGAGACCAGAGTATAGTCTCTAACATCAAACCCCTTCTCAATAGAGATTACCTTTATGGCCCTTGACATATTAGCTATTGCAATATCTATAATACCCTCTGCTACCCTTACTGAACTCATTCCCAGTCTCTTTGCAAAACGGTTCATATATCCAGACAGTTTGTCTGTTTCAAGCCTCATCCTTCCACCGAGAAAGGATTCCGCACTTATTCTACCAAGAAACAGATTTGCATCAGTTACCGTTATCTCATTTCCTTTTCCATAACAAACTGGCCCCGGATCAGCACCTGCGCTCTGAGGCCCTACTCTGAGTGCTCCTCCGGGATCGACATAGGCAATGGACCCTCCACCAGCCCCTACTGTAACCATATCCACAACCGGCACTTTTATGGGAATCTCATTAATAATAGTTTGCGTTGTAAGGCGTACATCACCGTTACACAAAGAAACATCTGTCGAAGTTCCTCCCATATCAAAAGATATAATCTTCTTAATACCGGCAAGTTTCGCTATCACTGACGCTCCTGCGACACCACCTGCAGGTCCAGAAAGAATACAATTAACAGCCATATCCTTAGCTGCTCCTGTAGAAATGCTACCACCGTTTGATTGCATTATTCTTATATTCTTTGTCTCCAGGCCGTCTTCCATTGAAGTCAAATATTTAGACATAACGGGCGAGACATACGCATTAACTACCGTAGTACTTAGCCTTTCGTATTCTCGATATTCAGGAAGTATTCTACTGGAAGCAGAAACATGAATTCCCAGCTTTTCTAACTCACTCACCACAACATCTTCATTTGCAGGGTTTATATAAGAGAAAAGAAAGCATACTGCAACAGACTCTATTCCTTGTTTTTTTAATTCGATGCATATCTTCTTCAAATCGCTCTTCCTGACACCGGAGAGTACTTCGCCAGTTGATGCTACCCTCTCTTGTACTCCCCATCTGAGAACGTCCGGCACCAGTGGTAATTCGCGGGTAATAAATAGATCATAAAGCGAACTTCTTGACTGACGGCCAATTTCAATCACATCCTCATACCCGCTTGTCGTGATCAATGCGACCTTTGCACCTTTTCTCTCAAGAAGCGTATTTGTTGCAACAGTGGAACCGTGAACTATAGACATCTTCTCTTTAGTAACTTCAAGTGATTTGATACCGTCGAAAACGGCTTCAGCGGGATTATGTGGCGTGGAAATAACCTTGTGAACCTTTAACTCTTTTCCATCAAACAATACAAAATCAGTAAATGTACCCCCAATATCAACTCCTAAAACTATCAACAACACATCTCCTTAAATACAATAAAACGTCAACCTCATCAGATAAATTGAACTACTTATTGCCTTATTGTACCTTCTTGTCTCCTTGTAATAATACCAACTCTTTATTGTACCTGTACATCACATGAAATCTTGTAACGATCCCAATCAGTTTTTTACTGTCACCTTCAGCAACTACAGGCAAACAATCCTGTTCTCCCACCCTCATTTCATTATATACTTCAAGTAGATCTTTATTGAGCGTGAGTAAATATTGATCACTTAAAACCAGATCTCTTGCAAACAGGTGATCCTGCACATCCTCGTTTTGTAATGCTTTACTAATTTGTCGCAGCCCTATCATACCAACAAACTCCCCATCTTTGTTCAGCACCGGAAACGCATCTGCATTAGTAGTGCGCATCAGCCGCATGATTTCATGGAAGGTTGTTTCCATATTTATGGTTATACAATTAGTAACTATGACGTCACCAACTCGTAATTTCCTAAGGATTGACCTATCTTTACCAATTTCCAGTGATTCCCCCCTTCTTACAAGCTTCATTGTATAGATGGAACCACTTTCAATTTTTTTAGACACTATATTACTGATTACGCAGCTGATCATAATAGGCAGTATGATTTCATAGTTACCTGTCATCTCGACCAGTATGAGTATTGCCTGAATTGGTGCGTGAGTTGTTCCTGCTACAACAGCAGACATCCCAACCAGTGCATATGCTCCAGGAGATGCTATATCAAAAAAAGGAATCCCCTGAACACAAATCCCGAATAGTCCCCCTAACGCAGCTCCCATAAACAGCGATGGTGCAAATACACCTCCAGACCCCCCTGCACCTATTGTAACTGACGTCATAACTATTTTGAGCATACAGAAGAGAGAGAGTATGACAATACCATATTGACCAGGATTGTTTAGTATTGCTTCAATTGCCCCATACCCAACTCCATGTATTTCCGAAAAGTCTACACCCACAAGCCCCAGTAATAACCCTCCCACTGCAGCCTTTAATAACCAATGTATCTTTATTGCGTCAAAAATATCCTCTGTTTTATAAAGAACCTTAACAAATAATACTGCCACCAGGCCGGCTAATAAGCCAAGCACACAATACAAACCCAACTCTCCATAACTGGCTAGTTCGTAATGAGACACAGTAAATGCAGGGCTATTTCCATAATAAGCCCTTGAAACAGAAGCTGCCACTAAGGAGGATATAAGTATAGGAGAGACGCTGGTTATCCTGATATCTCTCAGGATAACTTCAGACGCAAACAAAGTACCAGCTATAGGCGCATTGAATGTTGCTGAAATACCAGCAGCAGCACCACACCCGACAAGTACGGTTACCGCCGAACCGGACACTTTGAAGAATTGCCCCAAAGCGGAACCAATAGCAGACCCAATCTGAACAATTGGCCCTTCTCGGCCAACCGAACCGCCAGAACCTATGCATATTGCCGACACAAACATCTTTACGATTACAATGCGTGGCCGGATTATGCCTCCTCTTCTGGCGACAGCTGACATAACCTCCGGAACTCCATGCCCTTTTGCTTCTTTTGCGAAGACATTTGTTATTAAAGCAACCAGCATAAGTCCGACAATTGATATCAAGGACATATAAACAAATTGCATTCCCGTAAACGCGTCAATGTCGAAGCCATGCTGAATAGAGAATATTTTACTTATCTGTAATACTAAATAATGTATACCGATAGAAATATATCCACACATAATCCTCAAAGATGCCGTAACGTAGATTATTAAATATCGAAATGCGATAGCAAAATATCCACCTGCAAGCCCAACCAGCGCAGCTAGAATGAGTATAAATGTATCGTCGAATATCTTTAATCTTCTGGCAGCTTCAACTATCTTTGAACTGACCTTGTTTACTTTTATCATATTGTATTAAATATTGAGTTATCTAAATGCTTCGCATCTAAATCATAATAATATGCATCCACACTATATAAGTATCATTTAAATATAGAGAATAATTTCTTAAATGTTCCGTTCCTGATATTCAAAAGAAGCCTTTCGAGGTTATTCCCCAACTTCTCTTCATTAGATGCCTTCAACGTTATCCTGATTTCATCTCCTTCGAAATATTTAGAGTGATTGATACGAACATCATTGTCCAGTCTCAGCTCACTGCATGATTTGTCAAACTCGTTCTCTTTCATGCTGATAGAAGGATACCGCATAGTCTTTATTAATCTATATAATTTTTCTCCTTTTTGTCTTTTATTAGATTTTCTATCTGACAGAATCTGATCAATTTCACTTGACGAAATTAATTTATCAATTTCTAACCGTTTAATCAACTTAAGATCAAGAAGATTTCTTATTGTTTCTTTAGCCTCATTTGTATTAGTGATTGATTCTTTAAAGAGATATCTATAGACAATGTCTCTATCAGTATCGTCAAGTGAAACAAGAAGAGAGGCTCTTTCAAGGTCGAGTTCACTTCTGGCAATAGATTGCTTTATTTCACCATCCAACCCTAACACTGAAAGGTGTTTGTCTATTATATTCTTATTTGGAGGTATTTCAAGAAGCGGGACAATATAAGACAACAGTCTATCGTATGAATATCCTATATCCAGAAATTTTTTCATAACAATTCCCTTTTCTACTACATTGAACCCTTTCGAAGACAGATTATCATGAAGAACTAACAACAATATCTCCTCGTCGTCAAGCCCATCTATCACCTTTGCCTCACAACTCACCTGTCCTAATTTTTTACATGCCAGAACTCGTTGATATCCACATATAACTGAATAAGCCTCGTCTGTATCCGTACTACTCTTCAATATCACAGGATTAATTAGTCCCACCTCACTAATAGATTCCATGAGAAGATCAGAATCACATCCATAACGAAACAGATACCTGTCATGATTTTCAGAAGACAAATCTATATCATCCAATTCAACCTGTATTAATTCCATCCAGCAATTCGCTCTTTCAGACATATCATAAAAGTGTAAAGTGTTACGACAATTGATATTAACTATGAAATAATATACAAAATATGTATAAAGTCAATTTATTTAGTAACTAGACAAACAACTGCTATTTCTGTAAAATGCAAAACATGGTAAAAATGACAAAAGGCCAAACGGAAGCTCAAATAAGTGAGGCGTTGATAAAGTTTGAAAAGGAGTTTATGGGTAGAGGTCCCAGGGAAACTGTTAGCCATATTATAAAGGACGCCATCTTTGTACGGCTTAAAGGTGTTCTTACTCCGGCTGAAGAACAGTTGGCGAAGACCTCTGAAGGCGCAAAACTGATAAAAAAGACTCGTGTTGAATTATTAGAGAGTGGAATGGCTTTGTTGGGTAAAATTGTTTTTGATATTACTGACTGCGAAACAACAAGTATGCATTCAGATATATGCACAAAGACAGGAGAGAAGATAATTGTTTTCATATTAGACAGGAATCTGGAATCAATGTTTAAATAGTATAAGCGTTATTGAGGCGAATAAGATGGTTAAATATACTTGAAATTGGAATGTCACTAAAAAAAACCTTTGACTTTTATGTTTCATTAAATTACACTTTCTTAAAGTATTAGGAAGACTGCGTAAGAATTCTTTAAGTATTAAAGTATCGTTGCAAAGTAAGCCGAGATCATTTCTTTAAATACTCTTAAAAGAGTAAGGAATGATATCGGTTTTTTTTGTTTAAATATGGGAACATGGTGGGAACAATTCTCAACTCATAGTTGTATTGAGGAGTAGAGGGGTTGTCGCTATTGCAGGTGAAAATGCGTTATTTATGTAAGCAGTAAAGTATTAGGTATATCTAGAATGTGAGGGATGACTAAGCAGGGGTTCCTTGAGTAAAATGGAACTGTTGAGAAGTAAGCCAACGCCTATCAATTAATTCTCGTAATAAGAGGATAAGTGGTAGAGTTGGCTTTTTTTGTTTATATGTAACGGTATTAACCGGTGAGGGGAGACTAAACAGGGGTTCCTTGAGTAAGATGGAACTGTTGAGGAGTAAGCCAACGCCTATCAATTTGTTCTTGCAATAAGAGGACAAGTGGTAGAGTTGGCTTTTTTTATTTATACATATATGGCACAAACTGGTGAGGGAGGATTTAGCAAGGGTTCCTTGAGATAAAGGAACCCTTGAAATGTACACCAACGCCTGTCTTATTGTTCTCAAGATACAACTGTCATTATATTTCCAATAAAGACAAGTAAGGAGACAAAAAAGATGAGGCATGCAATTGAAAAAATAGTAATAAGGATTGTTCCTCCTGCATCAAATAGGGTGAATACTTATTCAAAAGTAATGTACAGTTTGCAATCAACTATTACGTTGGGGATGAAGAGAACAGCTATGATAAGTTGTCTGGGCTACATTATGCTCTTTATAACAGTACAAGCTGTGTTTGCAGAAGAGAAAGTGAAGGCTCCGCCACTTCCACTCCAGAATGTTGAAGGGTTTGGAGGCATCCTCATAACCGGCTCTGCCTATCTGATAAATCCTTCAGAAGAAAGCAAGGTTTTCGGACTGCCGAGCTTGGGTGTTACTTATATAAACGTTGGTGATGGAAGACATATGGAGGCATTCACCGTGTCTGAAACTTTGTGGGGTCGTTTTGAATTGGGCTATGCCTTAAACCATTTTGGTTTAGGAAAATTACCTGAGGATATTGAGGCGGCAACCGGTGTTAATACTATCGAAGACTCAGTATATCTGCACAACTTTAACGCCCGGCTTCAGCTCTTGAAGGAGGGCGACTTTAAGAAATCATGGATGCCGGCTCTGACGGCAGGTCTACACTATAAGCATAACGACGACACAGACGTCATAGACAGACGTTTAGGAGGTGCTTTTAGCGATATAGGTATTAATGATAACAACGGCGTTGATGTAACTCTTTTTGCATCTAAAATGATTAAATCCTTGCCACGACCTCTAATGCTAAACGCGGGTGTCAGGTCTACGGAAGCTGCCCAGATTGGCCTGTTTGGCTTTACTGAGGATCGGCGGATCGTCGTTGAAGGTAACTTTGGCTTCCTGGTATTGGACAACCTTGTTATCGGCGGTGAGTATCGTCAGAAACCTGATGAATTTGATGCTCTTCAGGGACTCGTAGAAGAAGAGGATGATTGGTGGGACGGTTATATAACTTACATAACCAGTGATAATTTAACTATGTCCATTGCTTTCGCCAGCTTTGGTGATGTCTTTAACCATGAGGCTGACGGTGTTTGGGGAATAAAATTCAAATGGGAGTTCTAATGCAGTGTGATGGTACATCAATAGTTGAACTTTTTAATGTGTCACTAGTTAATGCAGAATATTTGTGATTATCTGACATGCATTAAGGTAAAGTGGATTTCTAAAAAATCTAAACCACAATAGTGGTTTTATTTAAGATATCCGTATGGTATCGGAGGTGATTTAAATGATAAAGACAGAAACTGGCAAAAACAAATTTGGAATCCTTTCTCACCTAAAAGAAGACATTCCAGCGAGCTTTGTTGTGTTATTTGTAGCCATACCACTGTGCCTTGGAATTGCCTTGGCAAGTGGAGCACCTCTGTTTTCCGGTCTTATTGCCGGAATAATTGGTGGTATAGTTGTGGGGTCTATGAGTGACTCCGCGCATGGAGTCAGTGGTCCGGCAGCAGGTCTGGCAGTAGTTGTATTCGAAGCGCTGCATACAATGTCTTTCGAAATATTTTTACTTGCCGTCGTCATAGGTGGAGTGCTGCAAATAATACTTGGTTTATCAAGAGCAGGCATTATTGGGTATTTTTTCCCTTCTGCCGCTATAAAAGGGATGCTTGCCGGCATTGGTATCATTATCATCTTAAAACAGATACCACATGCGTTTGGATATGATAAGGAGTGGATGGGTAGCGATTCCTTTATCCAACTGAATGGTGAAAATACGTTTACACTACTGTGGAAACTTCTTCTTGGGCATATAACACCCGGAGCAGTAATAATCGCTGCTCTTTCAGTAGCTATTTTACTGCTGTGGGAATTGTATCTGACAAAAAAATATAATGTATTTACTTTAATACAAGGACCCATAGTTGTGGTAGCGGCTGCTATTTGTTGCCAGTTTATAACAAAAAGCTACTTTCCTCAATATTCCGTTGGGGCAGAGCACCTTGTAAGCGTGCCGGTTGCAGGCAGTATATCATCATTCTTTGATCTATTTACCTTTCCTGATTTCAGTCAATTAGGCAATAAGGAAGTTTATATTTTAGGTATTACGATTGCGATTGTCGCAAGCTTAGAAACACTCTTATGTGTGGAGGCAACTGACAAACTCGACAAACACAAGAGAGTTACCTCTACCAATCGGGAGTTATTTGCTCAAGGTACCGGCAACATACTATCTGGAATGATTGGCGGGTTGCCGATCACACAGGTAATCGTTCGAAGTTCTGCCAATATTCAGGCGGGTTCAAGAACTAAGCTATCTACTATCCTTCATGGGCTTTTAATGTTGATATGTGTAGCGTTACTTCCAAGTGTACTAAATCTTATACCCTTATCTGCTCTTGCATGCATTTTAATAATGGTTGGGTACAAATTAGCTAAACCTTCTCTATTCGTACAGACATATAAACTGGGATGGGACCAATTTCTACCGTTTGTTGTCACTATTCTTGGAATTGTATTTGTTGATTTACTGGTGGGGCTTGGCCTTGGGTGTTGTATAGGTACCGCTGTGGTCTTAATCCGTAACTACAAAAACTCTCACTTCTTACATATGGAGACAGGCAACGGTGGAAAGCAATTAAGAATGACACTGGCTGAAGACGTCAACTTTTTAAATAAAGGAGCAATTATAAAGGAATTGGCCAAGGTACCTAAAGGAACCCTCCTGACTATTGATCTTAGTAAATGTTATAGTATTGATTATGATGTGAGGGAGGCCATAGAAGATTTCATTAAAGCATCTGGAGATAGAAATATTAACGTAAAGCTGAAAAAACCATTGGCTGAGACTAATGGTAAAGAAGAGATTTACTCCAAAAAACTTGACAAATGGGTATTAGCATTGCCATTCAAAGAAAAAGCACTATCAGCGTAAGGACGATGGGCTTTTCCGTTCGCCTGTAAGCCAACTAAATATTAATCATATTTAAAAAATAATTTGGAGGATCTTCACATGCAAGTCTTAAAACATCTTTTTGATACGAACAGAGAGTGGGCAACCAAGATAAAAGAATCTAATCCCGAATTTTTCTTACAACTCTCAAATCAACAAACACCTGAATACCTGTGGATTGGTTGTTCTGACAGTCGTGTATCGGAAAATCTACTTGTTGGCAAAATGCCGGGTGAAATATTTGTACACCGTAATATTGCAAACGTTGTAGTCCACTCTGACCTGAACTGTTTGTCAGTTATGCAATTTGCAGTGGAGGTATTAAAAGTTAAGCATATTATCGTTTGCGGACATTACGGATGTGGTGGCATAAAGGCCGCCATGGATAATCAGGAACACGGTTTGATTGACAACTGGCTTCGGCACATCAAAGATGTTTACCGATATCATCAATCCCGTATTGATTCATTTCAAAACAATGAAGACAAATTCAATCTGCTGTGCGAACTAAATGTAATCGAACAGGTTGCCAATGTATGTCACACAACAATTGTTCAGAATGCATGGAAATCTGGCCATGAGCTGGTAATTCATGGTTGGATATATAGTATCGAAACCGGGCTATTAAAAGACCTGAATGTTTGCATTACCAATAGAAGTGAAATATCGAAGGTCCATCAAATAGAGTAATTTGTATTAGGTTGAATCCGTCAAGACTGAGTTTTATAAAGCATAATACTCTTTTTAGTTATACAGTGCTAACAAATGTATCAACATGATATTACATAACAAATAATAGGTGGAATAAAATGAGCGACAAATTATTAAGTTACATAGAAAACAGACTCAAAGACAGAAGGAAACATCTCTTGAAAGAGGTCAACTTGAGGTTAAGTAAGTTTAATAGATCTCGTGAGTGCTGGGCAACTGACACCGTTGAGATAGCATCCAACATTATGGAAGATCACACAATAATGTCAATTGCACAAGGTGAGGCACGGGAAATAACACAAATAGATAACACCTTGACGAAAATGAAGAACGGTGAATATGGAGTTTGTGAATGCTGTGGCGGTAATATAACCGAACAGAGATTGATAGCAATACCATTTGTGAGTCTTTGTATCAAATGTAAAGAGGCCGAAGAGCAAGATGAAGGAATTATAATTAACAGAGGAAGCTTTTATAAGTATGAACGATTTAATGAGATGGGAAAAATTGAAAGAGAAGAATAACGTACAACTACATGTAATAGAAGAAACATATATTTGAGAACTTAATATTCTTACTGAAGAGTCTATTAATAGAGTAATCATAGAAAAATGCAGAAAATGACAAAAGGCCAAATAGAAGCTAAGATAAGTGAGGCGTTGATAAAGTTTGAAAAGGAGTTCATGGGTAGAGGTCCTAGGGAAACAGTTAGCTATATCATAAAAGATGTCATCTTTATACGACTTAAAGGTGTTCTTACTCCGGCTGAAGAACAGTTAGCGAAGACATCTGAAGGTGCAAAATTGATAAAAGAGACTCGTGTTGAATTATTAGAGAGTGGAATAGCTTTGCTAGGTAAAATTGTTTTTGATGTTACTGGCTGCGAAGTAACAAGTATGCATTCAGATATATGCACAAAGACTGGAGAGAAGATAATCGTTTTTGTGTTAGACAGGAATTTTGAAATTGGTATTATTTAATCTCTAGTTGAATGGAGTTATTATATGAGTAAGATTTTGGTGGGTATAGTAATGGGCAGTGACTCTGATTTGAAAGTAATGAAAGAAGCAGGATATATTCTAGATGAATTTTCAATAGGCTATGAGATGAACATCATTTCTGCTCATCGTACACCAGATATAGCACATGAGTATGCAGTGAATGCCGAAGGATTGGGTTTGGAAGTAATCATTGCCGGGGCGGGAGGAGCGGCTCATTTAGCGGGCGTTATTGCATCATTGACACCTCTTCCCGTAATTGGCGTACCTATGCATACACATAGTCTGGGAGGAATAGATTCCCTTCTTTCCATAGCACAAATGCCTACCGGAGTCCCGGTTGCTACGATGGCCATTGGTAAAGCCGGGTCTAAAAATGCAGCTATATTAGCAACTCAAATACTAGGAGTAAAGTTTTCAGATATAAGAAATAGAGTAAGTACGTATAAAAAAGAGATAGCTAAGCAGGTTATAGAAAAGAACAAAAGAATAAAAGAGGAGCAAGTGATTTAAGACTACTTTTCTGAAGAATAAAATGATTAAAACTATGACCTTGTTAGCTAACGACAATAAACGATAAGACAAACAATGAAACAATTGCCCAGATAGAAAATGAACAATATCAAAAATGTACAAAAATTAATTGAAGAAGGACAAAAGGTTCTTGCCACACATATACCAAGCTCACTCGGGTTTATAGGATATCCTTCACTTGATTTAAGAGTATTTTCAACATGGCGAACTAATTGTTTAAATTTTCTTGAAATAAATTTTCCATCTGACTGTACGTATTTTCGTAGTTTTAGAGATAAAGTAAATCAGGGATATCGGGGTACAGTATTTGCCGGTATCGAGATTTTAAAATCGGTTAAGAAAGATTTAGAGGCAGAGGGATTAATACATTAGGATGTTTTAGAGTACCTGCGAAAAGTTAGAAATCCGATTCTTAATAATGTATACTGTTTTAGCAAGAATTATGAAATCACCAAAGCAAACAAATATATTTTATTTTGAGGTCTTATGAAATTTCTCGATCCTGAATGGCACGATAAACTTTCGTCCACTAATACGGTTCTACTGGATTGGC